>CADACS010000014.1 GCA_902786505.1 uncultured Planctomycetota bacterium
TGATGGCGTGCTGGAAAGCGCGGTCGCGACCCAGATCGATAATTTGCGCGCCGCGGTCGGCGCTTGTTTGCCAAACCTTGCGGATAAAGATTATACGATTGACGACGTGAAGGCGGCGTGTCAAGAGTGGAAGACGGAAATCGGCAAAAAGGAGAGCGACCTTACGGACGAATGCAGCCAGTTAACGGAAATTCGCAAATCGTACGAGGGCGTCGACGGGCAGAGGATCGAACTCAAAAGCGCCGTCGACCGGGCAGACGAAGAATCCAAGCGCGCAAACGGCCAGTTAATAGCGGCGCGCGCAAAGGTTGAGGAATTAAAGAAGCGCCAGAACGAATTTGCGTCGGAACAGGCCGCGAAAGAAGCGCTTGAGTGCGTTAAACTTGCAAACGCCGACGTTGAAAAGCGTTATCAAGAGGCGCTTGCGAAATCGACCGCCGCAAAACAGACGCTCAGTGAAACGAACGCGAAAATCGACGGTATCAAAGAGACGCGAAAGCCGAAGTTAGAAAAAGAACGCGAGGAGCGAAGGAAGAATTACCAGAAGGCGCTTGCCGAAAAAGGAATTCTCGAAGAGACGTGGAAACGCGCCGTCGGCGAATACGCCAAAGAGAAGGCGCAGGAACTGCGCGATTCCGTCGACAAACGCGCTCAGAAGCGCGCCTTGGCTCAAGGCAGAAGGGACGCCGCGAAGAGCGTAATCGGCGATAATCCGCGTCCCAATATTGAAGAACTGCGAGAGCGCCAACGCGTTGCCGAAGAAGCTTCCGCCGCGGCGGAAAAACGGCGCCAGGCGGCGTCTAATCTTGCGGGCGGCAACGCCTCCGCGTACGCCATGCTCGTGAAAAAAATGGAGGAACGCGGTTCGCTTTCCGAAGAATACTCTCGAATCGAGAGTCTGTATACGAAGTTAAGCGGCAAGACGACCGGCGCCGGAAAATCGACGGGCGAACGCATGGACGTCGAAACTTTCGTGCAGAGATACTATCTTGGAATGGCGCTGTATTCCGCAAATAAACGGTTTAGCAAAATGTCAGGCGGACAGTACGAGCTTCGGCTGCGCAAACTCGATCAGCAGAGCGGCGGAGCGAAGGACCGCGGGCTCGATCTCATGGTCTACTCCAACGTTACGGGCAAATCTCGCGAGGCTTCTACGCTCTCCGGCGGCGAATCGTTTATCGCCGCGCTCGCGCTCGCAATGGGCATGGCGGATCAGATTCAGGAGAAGTCGTCGGCAATTAATCTAGACGTCATGTTCATTGACGAAGGGTTCGGCTCTCTCGACGATCATTCGCGCGCGCAAGCGGTCGGCGCGCTCAAGCAGATCGCCGACGGCTCGAAGCTCATCGGCGTTATTTCGCATGTCAACGAGCTCAAGCGCGAGATCGACAGCCAACTGGTCGTTACGAAAGGAACGGACGGCAGCCACGCGGAATGGCGCCTTTGCTGAGTTCGCGTCGGGCGTTTCCCGCCGAGGCCAGTTTGCGGCTTTTCCATGCATAAAAAGAGAGGCGCGTTTCCGCGAGTAAGGAAACGCGCCTCTCTTCTTTTCCGGGCTAAGCCGACGCAAAAAGGTTATTCCGCCGCAACTCTGTCGTTTACTTCGCTGCGTTTCGACTTAATACCGATGCGCCGATTCACAAAGAACCTGCCGAACGGCTTGCACGTCAAGAGCGCGGGCAGGAAGATCAAGTCGCCGAAAGCCGCGGTAAGGAGAATCGCGAGCATCATGATCCCGAACCTCTCCGTCGGTACGAACGTACTGAACGCAAAGGAGAAGAGCCCAAGTCCCGCGATGAGCGTCGACTGCGTCATAGCGGTCGCGCAGCGCCGGTACGCGTTGAGCGCCGCCTGTTTAGGCTCCATGCCCTGCGCGAGGCTTTCGGAGAACCATGTCAGATAATGCATCGTATTGTCGACGGCGACCCCGAGCGCGACCGACGCCGTCATCATCGTTCCCACGTCGACGAGCACGCCCATCCAAGACATGAATCCAAAGACGGTTACGACCGGGAATACGTTCGGTATCATCGCGATAAAGCCCGCCGGTATACTGCGCAGCAAAAAGACGAACACGAGCATAATCAGGATAAACGCCGTGAGCAAACTGGACGTCAAGCCTTTGATGAGCTCATGCTGCGTCGTATAGACGAGCGGCACCATGCCGGTGTATTTCGCGGAGAAACCCGCCGGATAAATCCAGTCGGCGGCGTGCGATTCGCCCATTGAGTTCTGGAGCTCGGCTCTTTCCGAGTCGGAAAGATCGCTCAGTACAAACTCGCGCAGGAGCGTCTTTTCGTCTTTTAAGTCTTTCTTCTTCGCGGAATCCTCTTCTTCAGCAAGGCGGCTGGCTACGTATTCATGCGCCTGATTCAGTTTGGTCTGCGCCGCGTCCGCTTCGATCGTTTCTTCGTCGGATCCTTCTGCGATTTGGCCCGCTATGGCGAGCGAGGTCGTAAGTTGGATCGATTCTTCAGCGAGAATCGGTTCGACGACGTTCTTTACGTTTTCGATAAACGCGGAATAGTCGATATCTTTCTTAAGAGACCAGACGCGGATACTTATGCGCCACACTTCAATTCCGCGCTCACGCTGCCAGCTTTCGCCGATTCCTTTGAGAACGTCGACGTCGTCGGGCGCGATTTTGCGGAACGTGCGCGTCGTTTTCGTCTGTTCTAAGAGGGTTTTAAGATCGACGACGTTCTGTTCGTTCAGGTATTCGCGTTCAGTTTCCAGCAGTTCAACGCCGCGCTCCGTTTTTTCCGTTTCCGTTTGAATCGCTTCGAGCGCCTGATACTTCGCGAAATAGGGCGCGAGGAATTCGTCCTGCTCAAATTCGTGATCGACGTCGGCGACAAACGAGTCGTAATTGAGGTTGCGGCCGGCGACGTTTTCGTCTTTCGCGAGCTCGGCGTTAAATTCGGCGACGCGGCGGTCGAAATCGGCGCGTTGAATTTCCGCTTGGTTCGAGGCGTACTCCTGCAGTTCGTCGAGATTCGGATTGCCTTCGACGGTCAGGTAGTCGCGGAGCGCGTCGCGGTTCTCGTCGACCGTCTTGCCGACGACGGTCGCGACGGTGCGGTACGCGGCGCCCCTTCGCGACGTAAGTTCGGTGGCGTCCGGAGCGAAGAGCGCGACAGAGAGCGTTCCGCCGACTTCTTCTGAAAGTTCCGATTTGAGCTTTTCGCTAATGAGGTTAATGAGTTCGAGGCGTTCGGACGTCCGATATGAATTCTGATAAAGCTTGCTGTTGTCGAAGCAGATAACGAGTTCAAGCGGAACGAGCGGCCCAAGTTTTTCTTCCAGCCATGTGTAATTCTGGACAATATCGGCGTCCGGCGAGAAGAAACTCATCATTTTAACGGACGTCTTGATCTTCGGGAGATAGAACCCAAAGAAGATCATGAGCGCGAAACAAAACGCCAGAACGAAGTTATGGCGCTTGACGATAAAGCTGCCAAAGAATTCCCAAAAACTCTGAATTCTGCCTTTGCTGACGTTGAGCCCTTTTCCGCCATGCTGCGACGCAAAGTCTTTGGACGGATAGAAATAGAGGAGCGCCGGCAGGTACAGGAACAGGAGCAGCAGCGTAAGCAAAACGCCGATCGCGGAATAGACGCCGAATTTCGTAATGGGGACGAGCCGGCCGATAAAGAGCGAACCGAGCCCGATCGCCGTAGTGAGCTGCGCAAAGAAGCACGGCGTAAACGCATGCCGAACGGCGCGTTCCGTCGCCCCTTGCAGGCCGCCTTCGCGAATCGCGTCATGATAATAGTTAATGAGGTGGATCGCGCCCGACATTCCCAGTACGTATACGAGCGCGGGCATACTCAGCAGAATAGAGTCGCACGTTCCTCCGGTGAGCGAGACGGCCGCGAGCGCGACGCCCGCCGAGAGCGCCGCGATCCAGAATACGAACATAGTCAGTCGGAAACTGCGCAGGCAGATAAACGCGACGATCAACCCGATAACGGCGCAAACGCCGGCAAGCCGGTAGAGCGTGCGTTCGCCTTCCTGGTCGAGCGCGACGTTGTCGACGGGCGGGCCTCCGAGAATCACGCCGTCCATACGGACTTTGCGGCCGTGCGCAATTTCGTCGACCATCTCTTTAAAGCTTTTGACCATCTGCTGAGCAAACGAGCCGGTCTGAATTTTGGTCGTGTCCGGGAGCCCGCATTCGACGGAGATTTCACGGATCCGGTTGAGTACGCGCTGGAGCGCTTTCCCGTTCGGATTCCCCTTATTGAGGGTGACGATCATCGCGGTGCTTTTGCCGTCCGGCCCGATGAGCGTGCCCTTAAGCCGTTCGCGTATTTTACGTTCCGTCTCCGTGAGCCCGTTTTCGTCGACTTTCTCTTCGTCGGCGTTGCGCGAGGAACGCCGTTCCATCTTTTCATACGTTTGAGAGAGAAGCCGCACGAGTCGCGGACCGGTGAGAACAGATTTGAAGTATTCGTTTTCCGAAGATTCTTTTTTCGCGGACTCTTGCAGATCGGAGCCGGACGCGTCGACGAGCGCCTGAGTCGAGATGTTCGTCGTTTCGCCGGTCGCTTCGTCGAGTTCGTCTTTGGCTTCTTCAGGAGCGCGCTCAAGCTGGAGATCCGCCTTGAATCCGTCGGAATCTCCGCTCAGGGAGTAGTTGTCGATCGTCTGCTGCGGAACGAGCTTCTGCGCGAAGAGCTCGATGCGGTCGTCGCCAAGTTCGCATCCTTCCCAACTGACGACGACGTAACTTTCAAACGGGAAGTTTGAGAGATACCAGTTATAGTCGCGCGTCTGCTGGAATTGCGTCGGCAACCAGTCTGCCGCAGAGTTCGAATTGCTCAGGATCGTCTGCTTTGTCCCCATCCACACGAACGCGAGCAGAAAGAAGACGACAAATATGATCCGAAAAGCGTTTTCCTTGAAAAAGTCGGTTTTCATTATATACTTCTCTCCCTTTCGGGAGTTCGTTTTTAGCGAACCAAACGCGAATCAACGCGTCAATACGAATCGATCGGAGACCATTCTTCTCCGTCCGATTTGACGTCAAATCCCGGCGCAGAGTCGTCGGAAGGTTCTTCGTAGACGACCTGCTTTACCTTTTCGTTTTGAGACTGCGCGACAGTCTGCCCGGCTTTGCCGTTAGCGGGCGCGTTTTTGAGCTCGACGGCGGCGACCGGTCGGCTCACTCCGAACCGCTTTTCGGCCGACGCCGCGACGTTTGACGCGCCGCGAACGTCCTGCTGGGTGTACTTCGACTTAATCGGTACAAAGTCGGGCAGCGTTTCGATCGAACCTTTGGGCGCGGAATTGTCGTAGCGGTCCGGATCCATCATGTTCTGATACGAAGGCGCCGTCTGGGAAGAGTCGACGTTGAGGCGGGATCCGCCCGGATAGCGGTCGGCGTCGAGCGAAGGCCTGCGCGCGGCCGTCTTGCCGGTCTTGGCCTTTGAACTGCCGCCCATCTCCTCTTCCAATTGCTTTCGCAGGCTCTCGTTCTCTTTCAGCGCGTCGCGTAATTCGAACTTCGTCCGATAGATTTCGTCTTCTAACTGGCGGCGTTCGCTAATGAGGATCGCCTCGTTAATTGCGTACTGCTTGCGGCTCGTGCAGCCGAGCGCGGCAAGGGTCGCCAAGGTTGCGACGAGTCCGACGAAGACCGCCGTCTTTCCTGAACGCGTCCGCGTATTTTGTCTGGGATAAGCAAAAGACTTCATGTTACCGTCCCTGATTTTTCAGTCGGCTTCGCCTCATGCGAAACCGCGTTTTGTTTCTCGAACGACCTTCCGTCAAGTTCGAGCATAATCGCGGTCGAGTCTAATTAATATTCGCGTTGGCGTCAACGACGTTTTGACCCTTTTTATCGAGAAGTTGCGCGCCTTGGCGAACGCATTTAACTTTGATTGCGCACAGTCTTTGCAGAATCGCTCTTTTGGCTTTTTTGTTAGGTTTGCCCTGTTTGCCGCGTCGGGCGTATTTTAATAGAAACATATTGATATTGGGTAAGATAAGCATAAAAAAGAAACCGGAGACTCGGGAGAAGCCCGAACCTCCGGCTAAATAATACGACGCTTGAAAGCGCTAATAAATTACTTCGTCAGCATCTGTTTATTTTCGACGTGAACTTTTGGCCCGACGTCGAATTCCACCGCGTTTTTACCGGAAACGACCGTAATCGTTAGATCGGTTTGGTCGTATTTCTTGTACTTGGGATCGATTTCCTCGAATTCCTGTTCTTCTTCGGCGACCTTTTTGATCCATTCCGCGGCTTCTGCGGGATTTTGAGGTTCCGGGACGTTCTTTCGCGTTTCGCTTTCGGTGCGAACGGTCTTATAGACGACAACTTGGAAATCGCCTTCCGGCGCCCCGTTATATTTGCCCATCGTTTTGACGACGCATACGCCGTTGGCGTCGGTTCGTCCTCCGGCGAGCCACTTGTAGTTCAGATCGTCTTTCTTGACAAGCTGAACGTTGGCGTCGGCGACGGGAGTTCCCTCCTGCTTAATCGTAACGGTCGTCGGCTGCAATTTCGGCATGTCCGGCGGCGTTTTTTCTCCCATGCATCCGCACAGGGGCGCCAGAAAGAGCGAAAGAGCGAATAATAATGCAACTCGTTTCATAGTATTGCCTTTATATACAAACGTGGACGCGGAGTCCGTCCGAAAAGCCGGGCGCGCGTCCCAAACGAAGAGAGATCATTCGGTCGTTTCGCCGCCCGTTGGCGTTCCGAGCGCGCCCCAAACGCCATAAGGAGACTTTCCGGAAGTTACGCCGTAGGAATTTGGCGAACCCGCGTCGATCGTATCGGAAACAAAGCGTACCGAACCGTCGGCAATACCGACGTTTACGCCGCCAGAGTGATTGCTCTGGGGGCTAAAGACGCCCCACGCGTAGTTTTCAATATTAGGCCACGTGTAAATGCAGACCGGCGAGTTAGGGGGCAGAACCGTTGTGAACGCGCCGTTGACAGACCGTCCGTCGGTCCAGAGGAGCGCGCGCCACGTGTCGGTGCCGGAGTTAAGCGCGTTCGGATCGTCCGGACGCCGCGCTTCGGTGAGGCATGCGGCCGGTTTCGCGCGGCCGTCGTGCAGCGCGCCGGTTTTGTAGACGCCGCCCTTGAGCATGGTCGAACCGTTCTTATCGCCGACCATTTCGCTCACGGCCGCCGTATTGGACGTTCCGTCGGTCGCAAACGCGAGCGGACGCCACGTCAGCGGAGCGAACAGTCCGCGGGAGTCGACCTTGGCCGCGTCCCCTTCGCCCCAGTCGGGGCGCGCGTTGTGCCACATTCCGTCGCCAAGACTGACGCAGATACTGGATCGGCACATATTTTGGTGCGGGGACGGCATACTGGATCCGCCGTCGCTCGGACACAGGATCGTCGGAATCTTATCGGTGAATTCGCTGCGGTTCGCGAACGGCCACGAGTTATTGCCCGTGTTTTGCGCGAGCGTAACGATAGCGTCGTAACGCGGACCCTGTTCCATAAACGGCAGCAGCGCGACGGTCGCGCTGACGAACCCTCCGTACGCCTTATCGTCGTACTGGTTCGTATTGAAGTTGTAGAAGTTCATACGCGACGCGGGCAGAACCCCGTTCGTGTCGTGATAGTTATGCAGCGAGAGCACGTACTGTTTCAAATTGTTCGTGCACTGCATACGTCGCGCGGCCTCGCGAGCCGCCTGAACAGCGGGCAGCAACAGCCCGATCAAAATACCGATGATCGCGATAACGACCAGCAGTTCGACGAGCGTAAACCCATTTTTTCGTTCAGTCATGGCAAAACCTCATTTCTACCGTATTGCTACGGCGTTAGGCGAAAAGAGAATAAAAAAACGGCAAAATTATAGAGGAACAGACCGAAAGGCCCGCCCGCCCCCTTAAGTCTAACAAAAACGTCCGATGAAAACAACGGTTGCGTCAAAAAAATTTTTTTAAGCGTTGATTACTTTTCTATTTAGGGACTGTTTGTTCAAGTTATAACGAAAAAAAGCCGCAACAATAGAAAGAAGAGCGGTTAAAGACGCGCAAAACCGACAGTCGCGCGGCGCGCCTGCCGGTTTTGACGCTTGATATAAGAGGAAGGGACGGTCACGCCATCTTTTCGACAACCTGATCTACCAAGCCGTACTCTTTGGCTTCTTCGGCGGACATGAAGTTGTCGCGATCCGTGTCGCGCACAATTTCGTCCATCGTTTTGCCCGTATGCTTTTGCAGAATGGCGTTAAGTTTGTCTTTTGTCTGGCGGAATTCCTTAACGTGAATCATAATCTCTTCAGCGGTCCCCTGCATGCCGGCGAGGGGCTGATGGATCATAACGCGGGAATTCGGGAGCGCGAAGCGTTTGCCCGGCGCGCCGGCGGTCAATAGGACGGCGCCCATAGACGCGCACTGACCGATGCAGTAGGTTGCGACGTCGCAGCTGATATACTGCATCGTGTCGTAGATGGCGAGCCCGGCCGTTACGCTGCCGCCGGGGGAATTGATATAGAGGTGCACGTCCGCTTTCGGATCGACCGACTGCAGAAAGAGAAGCTGCGCGACGATCGAGTTGGCGACGTCGGAATTGACTTCCGTGCCGAGAAAGATGATGCGGTCTTCCAGAAGACGGCTGTAAATATCCATTGCGCGTTCTTCGCGACCGGTTTTGTCGATGACTATCGGAATGAGCGACACTTTATTTTCCTTTATGCGATAATTTACGTTTGATTCCTAATCGGGGATCGGTACGAATCTTACAGCTTCGACTTATCGTCGATGGCGGGCGCTTTGGTCAAGATGCTGTCGACGAGCCCGTAGTCTTTGGCTTCTTCGGCTGTGAGATAGAAGTCGCGATCGATATCCTTAGCGACGTCTTCGGCGCTCTTGCCGGTCGCTTCCGCGAGAATACCGTTGAGAATGGCGCGGTCTTTAATGATTTCGTTGGCCTGAATCTCGATATCGGAGACTTGCCCTTCGACTCCGCCCCAAGGCTGGTGGATCATGACCTTGGAGTGCGGCAACGCGTAGCGCTTGCCTTTCGTTCCGCCCGCGAGGAGAATCGCGCCCCCGCTTGCCGCCAGACCGACGCAGTACGTGGCGACGGGGCAGGTGAGGATCTTCATCGTGTCGTAGATCGCGAGCGTGGCGGACACGCTGCCGCCGGGCGAGTTAATATAGAAATTAATATCTTTACGGCGATTGACGCTTTGGAGATAGAGCAATTTCATAATCAATTCGTTGGCGGACCCGCTGGTAATTTCACCCTGCAGAAAGACGATGCGGTTGTCCAGAAGCAGATCGCCGATCGTCATATTGCGTTGACGTTGGTACCCTTCGTACCCGGCGCTGGCGTTCATTGACCCCAAGAGGGAATCTTGATTTTTGTAAGACATTGTTAACCTGCTAGTAAAGTAATAAAAGAAAAAGCGCTAAACGCGCGAAGCGGCAAACGCGAACGGCTGTTTCCGCTTAAAAAGAAACGCCGCGTCTCCGCGACGTTCCTTTACTGAAAGGAAAGCGGCGCTCAATATGATGCAAGGACGCCGCCAAAAACTCCCTCCCTTTTTTCGATTTTAGAAAAAAGGGAGGATTTTGCGCTTTTCCGCGCGGTTTCCGGTCACTTAACGCGGCGGAGCATAATGCGGCTGTCGGCGACGGAGCAGCCTTTTCCGGCGTCGTGCACGATGAGCGGGTTGATATCGCATTCGGCGATTTCCGGATGATTGACGAGCATCGTGGAGAAGCTCAGGAGCGTCTTTTCGAGCGCGGCGACGTCTTTCTTCGCGGCGCCCCGGAATCCGTCAAGCATCTTGAACGTCTTGATCTGGCGGACCATGCGTTCCGCGGAAACCTTGTACATAGGAGCGAGCCGGAACGCGACGTCCTTCCAGAGTTCCGCGTACGTGCCGCCGTGCCCGATCATCACGAGCGGGCCTTTCGCGTCGCGATTGCAGCCGAGAATGACTTCGACGCCCGGTTCCGCCATCTGTTCGATGAGAATCGAGTCGATCTTCGCGCCCGGAACGTTCTTTTCGACGTTCGCGTAGATTTGCGCATACGCCTTTTTCGCCGCTTCGGCGCCTTCGACGTTCAGAATGACGCCGCCCGCGTCGAACTTATGCTTGACGTCGTCCGACATGACCTTCATGACGACCTTCGCGCCGAGCTTCGAGACGAATTCGGCCGCGTCGTCGGCGCTGTGCGAAACGTGGCTTGCGAGCAGCGGGAGGTTGTAGCATTCGAAAATGGCGCGGCAGTCCGCCTGCGTGAGATACTTCTCGTCGACCCCGTCGAGGAAGTCGGCGACGATCTTCTTGGCCTTTTCGACGTCGCAGTCGGCGGTCGACATATACTCGCGGCCGGAGAGGGCGCGGAATTCCGCCAATTTAACGAACGCGCCAAGCGCGGCGACCGCGTCTTCCGGGAAGGAGTAGTTCGGAACGCCCTGATTGACGAGCAGTTTGACGCCTTCTTTGACGGAGGACGCGCCCATGAACGCGCACGCGACCGGCTTGCCGCACTTCGCGATAACGGCGGGGAGATCGCGGCCAATGTTGTCGACGTCGGTCATCGACTGCGGGGTCAGGATAATGAGCCCCATGTCGACGTTCGGATCTGCCATGGCGATTTCCGTCGCGACTTGATAGCGGTCGCTGTGGGCGTCGCCGAGCACGTCGATCGGATTGTGAATCGATCCGGCGGCGGGCATGACTTCCTTGAGTTTCGCGTTCGTTTCCTCGGTGAGCGTCGCGAGCTTGAGACCGTTGCGAATCGCGCCGTCGGTCGCCATAATACCGGGGCCGCCCGCGTTCGTAATGATCGCGAGATTCTTGCCTTTCGGTTCCGGCTGCGTCGTATAGAGGGAGGCGCGGTCGAAGAGTTCGGCGATCGTGTCGACGCGCTGGACGCCGCACTGAGTGAACAGGGCGTCGTAAACGGCGTCGGAGCCGGCGAGCGAACCGGTGTGGCTGCTGGCGGCTTTCGCGCCTTCGGCGGAGCGGCCGGATTTCAGGCAGAGAATGACTTTGCCCTTTTCCCAGAAGATCTTAGAGGCGACTTCCATAAAGCCTTTTCCGTCGGCAATGCTTTCGAGATAGAGCGCGATCGCTTTCGTATTCGGGTCGTCGGCGAGATATTCCAAGAGCTGCGTTTCGTCGATATCGGACTTATTTCCGAAGGATACGAATTTGCTGAAGCCCATCTGGCGCTCTTCCGCGAAGTCGAGTACGGAGGTGCACAGCGCGCCGGACTGCGAGATAAAGGCGAGCGAGCCGGGCTGGCAGATCTTCGACGCGAAGGACGCGTTGAGGCCCGCTTCCGCGTTGATAACGCCAAGACAGTTCGGACCGACGATCGGGATTCCGGCCGCCTGCGCTTTTTCCGCCATGCGCTTTTCAATTTCCGCGCCTTCTTTACCGGTTTCTTTGAAGCCGGCGGAAATAATGACGATCGCCTGAACTTTCTTCTCGATCGCCTGATCGACGACGCTCTCTACAAATTTCGCGTTGACGAGGACGCAGACGAGGTCGACTTCGCCCGGAATTTCGCCCAGAGTCGTGAACGCTTTGATACCTTCAATTTCGCCGCCCTTCGGGTTGACC
The DNA here is from genome assembly GCA_902786505.1 of uncultured Planctomycetota bacterium. Lineage (GTDB taxonomy): Bacteria > Planctomycetota > Planctomycetia > Pirellulales > Thermoguttaceae > RUG369. The sequence goes on from CADACS010000014.1 coordinate 11,565, forward strand.
GGATAGATCTCCCCTTTGTAATCGCGAATCAGATTGAGGAGCACGTCGTTTCCGACGGTTCCCTTTTTCGCCGAAGCGCCGACGACGGCGACGGACTTGGGACTGAACATTCTGTCGATCTTAGCGAAACGGTCTTGGGACAACATTCTGCGTACCCTTTCATACGTTATGTGGGGAAAAAGGACGCTCGCGCACAAGGCGACGCGCGAGCCGGTCTGCGCGCAAAACGAACCGACGTTTGAATGTAAAACGTTGGCGGCGCAGACGCGTTCCATTATTGTAGCGCTATTCTAACTATTTTGTAAGTTGGCGTCCAGAAAAAAACATAGGTTTTTATTACGCGCCGCCGCACAGAAACCGCGGCTTCTTTCTTGCCGAAGCGGGCAAGTCTTTTGGTTTTTTCACAGACGCTAACATCTTACGCGCATTTACGTTAGAGCGCTCGGAATTTGGGGCCGGATTTCTTCCGCCGAAAGGGACCGCGGTCGCGGTCATGATTCCCGGCCTCTTCCCGAACGGAATTATATTTAGCGGCGAACTGCCTTTACAAAAGAAAGGCGAAAAACTGCGCTCCGCCGCGCCGCGGCGCCGCCAGCAAAAAAATAGAATTTTACAAAAATAAAAATATCCCCGGCCGGATTCGAACTGGCGGCCTACGGCTTGCAAAACATTTTCAAACTCTCCGAAACTTTTATTTTTTTCCCGTGTTTTCTAGGCTCAGAAGCGTTTTGTGGCGGTTTGCTCAGAGTGGAACTTTTCCACTTTTTAAGGGGAGAAATTCCACAAAATGACACGGGAATTCTAATCAATTCGGAACGCGGAGTCTATCTTTTTCTGAAAGCTTCATGGCGCGGATCACAATTCGGTCTCCCGGCCTGTTTGTTGAGATCGGCAACAAATCCCCCGTTAGCAGTATGTACCCTCCCCATTTCATCTACATATTGCCCAAGCTTTACTTGGCTAAGGTTTAATCCCTCCACCAACTGCCCATATCGGTTAACAAGATCGCCACAAACGGTTACATGAATTCCCGCTGCTTTTTGTAGCTTTGTTATCTATCTCTCTGTTAATTCGTCCAGTAGCATAATCTAATTTTTTTGTTAAATCATCAGCATCTGCTGTAATTTTAACTCCGGTTGACAGACTCATCTTCAGTATTTTCTTCTCTTTCCGCGTTCTCTATCTCTTTTGTTCGTCCATGCTCTCTCAATTCGCGCTTTAGCTCAATATAACGGTCCGCCTTATAGTTCACCCACCAAAGGTATAACGGCCCTGAACTAAAAATCAGTACCATTACGATCAAAAGAAACAACATTAAAACAGTACCACCGTCAAAAAAATTTGCCATTTTAGCGTCCTCCTTACTCCTGTAGTATGCAATAAGGGAACGCTAAAATCAACAATTTGACGAAAAACTTTTATTCGTCCCACCCCAGTTTCTTTAACAGGTCGTTTTCCGATTGTTTAGTCTCAGTCATACTCGGATCTTTAAACAAAACAAAGTCGCCGAGGGGGGCGTCGCCCGCGGCCTGATACTGGTTCACGCGCGCAGTTAACAGGTCGGACCGTTTCCAATCCAAAGGACCGTAGATTAAAAAGACGTCGCGCCAGCATTCGCGCTCCCATTCCGGCATGGCCAATATTTCCTGAACGCTTTTTTTGAGCGTCCAAGCGAGCCGAAACAGGAACGCGAACTCGGGATCGTCAATCAATTTTTTTTTGCGGTCTCGATCGGCACGTTTTTATCGCGTAAACTCAGACCGAGGGAAAACACGCGGATTATCGGAAGGAACGACGCGGCGCGGACCGCGTCGACGTCCGATTCCGATAAAAGCGCGCAGCCGGATTCGTCGACAAGAGCGAGCGCCGCCGCTTTAAAACCCGCCTTGAAACGGTCTTCTTCTGAATTCTCCTTGTTGTAGAATTCCAGAAAATAATCGTTAAAGACGAGCGTTTCAAATCCGCTTAACGGCTTAAAATACGCTTTTACCTCCTCGTTCCATTCGGAAACGTCGACCGGCTGGCGCTCCTGATTCAACGGTTTAATAAACATTAGGAATTCCCTCCAGACACGGTCGGAACAAGATTAACGGCTCCCGTCGACGTATTCCACGTCATGGTCGCGGCGCGTTTAAATTCAAAACGGCCGGAAAAAGAACGTAAGGATAAGGAGACGAACGAATGAAATAAAAACGCCGCGCCTTTCTCTTTGGAGAGGGGCGCGGCGGGTTTTTTTAGGATCGCTCCTGTTGGTCGCTTTGGGCTGGGGTTGGGCGTTATTTCTTTTCGTCTTCATCCCCTAGGAGAAGATTAAAAAAGATTTGGTTTCTTACTTTTGCCCGTGCCAGCAACGTTTCGTAGGTGTGAATCTCAAAGTAATTAGGCACGGTTTCTTTTCCTTTTACCCGGACGTCGTGGACAGCATACATAAACCCAAACTGTTTAGACTCCACAAGATCTGGATCCACGCGCAATAGGTCGCGCGGGATGATTTGGTCTCCGATTAGGTAGGTATAAAAACGCGTTATCTCACAGTCGACCGTGCAAAACTCACGAATAAGCGAAGCATAAATACGGAGCTGGTCAAGATGCCTTGAAAGATCGACTCCCGGTCTCTTAAATTCGATAAGAACGCATTTCCCTTCAGATGGAAAAATGAGAATATCTGGTCGGCGCTTTGTGCGATCTTTTCCGCCTGAAGTCAAATATTCTCTATCCTCGTCACTGCATTGTGAAATGTCTTTTAACAGTTTTTTCCCATTAAAACTAATGTCTTTTAACGGTTCGTCTGACGCGCCAGAATAATAGATATATTCTTCTTCAAGTAGCCATAAATCAGAATAGAACGGTTCTGTCGAGCCTTTAGTAAAAATGATGTTGTGCAATCGCGCCTCGTTTGTACGTTTCCCTTCCTCTTGTGTCGTTAAATCGCGGCGCAGCGTTTTTTCAAAAACGTCCAAAACAATCTTGCGCCGTGCTACATAATGCGACAAGGCAAGCCTGTTTCGTTCGGGCGTTGAATACAAGACTGTTTTAGCGCACTTTATTAACTCGGCGCGATATGTGGCGCTGGTCGGGTCGAGATCTTCTACGCGACGGACTACTGATTCAATCTTTTCGTCCATACTTGCAGCTTTTTCTGCCTCGCATTGGTACATTAGCCTAAGTATTTTTTGCGGGGGATCACCGAGCGCGATTTTGTCCGCGACGTCGAGTGCGACCGACGATGAAAAACCGTAAACTTTACCAATACGTTCGATTTCAGCGTTTCGCGCGTGTCGGCGTCTCTCAATTTCGGGGAAAAGCCGCGAACAAGCCTCAATGGTTGCTTTCCGGATATCGTCTGAGGTAATAAACGACTCGGAATAATCATCCGCAGACGGTCGGCCGTCGGTATTCTTCGTTATCTTTTCGGCGTTCTTTTTTAAACTGGCGTCGGTTGGAATAAGGAGTTGATCGCGGGTTTCCGATACGCGTTCGTCGATATATTCGCCGCTTATCGTCACGATTAAACGTTCGCCGTTCAATGTGTCGTGAGAAGGTAATAAAGATAGTTTCGCGTTTTCGATCTTCTCACCGCGACTGGTAAAAAAATCTTCGTTTTTTTCCTGTTTTTCTTTCGGAATGCAAAAAACCGAAACGGTAAAAACTTCTTTACCCTTGTCTTCACGTTCGATAAACTGCACGCCGTTTGATTTTTTAACAACGCTTTTATAACCTAAATGAACGTTCTCCACCGTCGGTTTCAAAAAGGCAGAACTGTCAATGGAACATTCGCCGATTTTTTCGTCGTCTCTGAAATATACAAGATTTATCTTTAAATCGAAATTTAAAAAGGAAAAGCGTAAAAGATAGCTTGAAAGAATCGCCTCTCGTAATTCTTCAATAGTAACTCGTTCGTAGAATTGTGCGTCTTTTTTGTCCGGGTTATAGAATGCAACGCGCGTTCCGACAGCCGCTTTTTCTTCCAAAAATTTCGGGGCCTCGTATGAAAGGATCGCGTTCTGGTTTAAAAAATTTTCCCTTGCGGACAAAACGCATTTTCGCGAAAAAATATTTTTATCTTCTTCATAGACGCTTACTATTTCAGTCGACCCAAAAAATTTAATAAACTGAACGCGCCCGGATCCCTTGTTTAGTTGCCCTTTACTCCCGTCAAACAATCTCGTTAAACGTTGGAAACCCTCCTCATTAAGGCCCACGCCGTTGTCAGAAACGACAATATGGCTAAAATGCCCGTTTTCATCAGGGATTACTCCCTTGTGAAAATGAAACTCAACGGTAACGTTCGGCGTTTCGCCCTCAAAATCCTTACGCTCGCATATTGCGTCAATTGAATTTGTTATCGCCTCGAAAATTGGGCGCGTGGACTTTCGGGCTTTCTTCATTTTGCTAAGAACGCCGCGAATATCTATGCCTTGACAAACCAAAAATTCCATGGAGCGTTTTCTTTCTTTTTCATCGTAAAATGTGTGGGCAAATCCCACGACGCATACTTCAATTATAGGTAAAAAAAAATCAAAGTCGAGCATTTTTGACAAAATTTGGAGGGATGGAAAACCAACTTTGTAAAAAACAGGGCGCACATTCTGTTAAGAACGTACGCCTTTGACAATACAAATCAGCCCTCCGATTTCGCCACTTCAAGCGCGCGTTTAAAATCGCGTTCGGCGTAAATCTGGGTCACGTTCGCGTGCCCGAGCATGAGCTGCGACGCCACGAGCCCGTACTTTGCGCGAATTTCCGTCGCGTAAAGGTGCCGAAGTTGATTTGGGCTCCAGTGGGGCAGATTTCCCGCCTTTGTCGCGCGCGCGATCGCTTTTCCGTAGCTGTTAGTATTATACGATTCGTCGTAGAATCGGCGCGCCTCTCTTGCGTCGCGGTCTCTCATTTGTTTTGTCGGCGGCGTCTTTCTTGCGGCGCGGCTTCCCGCGCCCGTTCTTCGGCGGCGTCCCTGGGAGAGAAGACAGACGCGTCGGGCTCGCCTTCTTTGGCCAACAGGAACGGAAACAGAACGGCCTGCGCTTTCGGGCCAAGCGGAATGCGTTTCTTTGCCCATAGCGGGCGGCGGTAGTCTGTTTTGTCGCTCCGAACGGTATAGATCCATATGTCGTCGCCCATATAGACGTCGCCCGCGCGCATAGCGCAGATTTCGCCGGGTCTCATGCCGGTATAACGCTGTACCTTTACCATAGCGGCGACGGTCGAGGACAATAACTCGCACGTCGCGTCGACGATTTGCGGCGGCACGGCTTCAACGGGCGGCATTTCCCGGGACACGCTCCTGCCGCGCTTGAGCGGCGAAACGGCCTGCAGAGCCACTAAGATTTCCGGCGGCGCCAGTTCATGCTCGACCCCGAATTTAATAATCCCGCGAAAACAGGTTATCAGGGTATTGATATATTTTCGCGCGAACCGTCCGGACTCTTCCATCATGGCGCGGCATTCCAGCAGCTTTTTCGGGCCGAAGAGCCGAACGGGCAGATCCCCGTAATATCGGACCGGATATTCCGCGGCGGTTCGGAACCGGGCAAGCTGATGAGTCTGCCTGCCGTTTTTGACGTAGTAATCGGCGCGCGCTTCAAAAAACGCGGCGGTCAGTTCGACGATCGTAACCCCGACGCCGTTATTGGCAGGCGGCGCGGTCGGCAGTTTCGACGTTAGGTTATGGATGTAGAGCTGGTAGGCGGCTTCCGTTTCCGGCGCGCCCCATTTTCCCAAATAGATTTTTTTTCCGCGTTCAAGAACGAAGGCGCGGTTCCGCGTTTTATTGCGGCATAATTTTGGCAGTTTCATTTCTTCTTTTTTCCACTTTTCTAAAAATGCCACGGCGTCATTTTTAGCCGTTTAACCGACAAGGAAACAAGAAGAAAATATAAGCGTTTCGTTCGTAAAAATACGACGTTTGAATAAAATATCCCCGGCCGGATTCGAACCGGCGACCTACGGTTTAGGAAACCGTCGCTCTATCCAACTGAGCTACGGGGACGGTCAGGCGATCAGTCGCCGTATCCTTGCGGATTGTTCTTTTGCCAATTGTATACGTCGCGGCACATGTCTTCGAGCGAATGTTCCGCACGCCAACCGAGCTCCTTATTAGCGCGGGCCGGATTCGCGTAGCTTTCGGGCACGTCGCCGGGACGCCGCGCCGCGAAGACGTACGGAATACGAATTCCGTTAACGCGTTCAAACGTTTCGACGACTTCAAGCACGCTGTATCCTTTGCCGGTTCCGAGATTATAGGTGTGGAGACCGGGCGTCGCCTTCTGACACGCCAAAAGGTGCCCTTTGGCGAGGTCGACGACGTGGATATAGTCGCGCACGCAGGTCCCGTCTTTCGTGGGGTAGTCGTTTCCGAAAACGTTTAAATGATCGTTGACGCCGACCGCGACGCGCGCGACGTGAGGCATGAGGTTGTTCGCCGGTCCGCGGGGATCCTCTCCGATGAGCCCGCTGGCGTGCGCGCCAATCGGATTGAAATAGCGCAATAGAGTTACGGAAAGGTCGTTAATAAAGACGTCTTTATTGACGTCGGTCTTTTCTTTATTCGCTTCGACGAAATCGGTCAAGATGCGTTCAATCGTCAGTTTCGTCCAGCCGTAGGGGTTCGTGCAGCTCGTCGGCTCGTCTTCTTCAAACGGAACGTTTTGCGAATCGCCGTAGACGGTCGCGGAGGAACTGAATACGAGCTGATTAACGCCAAATTCCTGCATGAGCTCGCAGACGACGAGCGCGGAATCGACGTTATTGCGGTAGTACTGAATCGGGAGCGCTTTGGATTCTCCGACCGCTTTATAGCCGGCAAAATGTACGATCGCGTCGAGACGGTTCTCTTCGAAAATACGCCGCACGGCCGCTTTGTCGCACATATTCACGCCGTATTTTACGACCTGTTTGCCCGTGAGCTGCTCCAAACGTTCGATCGCCTTGGGAGAGCTGTTGCTGTAGTCGTCGGCAATGACGACGTTGACGCCGGCATTAAGAAATTCGACCGCCGTGTGCGTGCCGATATAGCCCGCGCCGCCTGTAAGAAGAACCGTTTCCAATTTAGACATATCCCATAACCTCCGTGAACGAGCAGTCAAAGACAACCTCGAAAGAGCCTGATTCGCAGTCTGCAAGAATTATAACTTCAAGAGGTTTCACGTCAAGAGTCGAGGCGCCGATTTTCGCGTTTCACTCCGGGAGCGGCGCTAACTTCCCGCGCTTAAAAAGAGCAAGACAAGGGCGCGACCCTGAGATCGCGCCCTTGTCTTGCTAGAACGGCTTAACCGTATAATCGGTCAAGCAAGGATTTGGCAGGTTAGGCTAACCGACCGGGCAAGGAATCACCAGCTGTTGCCGCCCATGCCGCCCATGCCGTAGCCGCCGCCGCCCATGCCCATGCCGCCCATGCCGCCGCGGCCGCCCATGCCGCCGCCCATGCCGTAGCCGCCGCCGTTCATACCGCCGCGGCCGCCGCCGTAGCCGCTGTTGCCGCCATAGCCGCCGTTGCTGTTATTGCCATAGCCGCCGCTGCTCGAACTGCTGCTCCCGTCGGAGGAGTTGTAGGTGAACATCTTAAGCATCTGGCTGAACTGAGGCATCGGGGCGATGAGGACGTAACGGCGATCGCCGGAAACGCCCGCGCTGGTCGTGAAACCGGCGCCGAGATCGATGTAATCGATGACCGGCATGTGGCCCGGATCAGGCGTAACGTACGCGATTTCAGGAGCGTCTTCGTCGGCTTTCGTTTCGTCGGCCTTGTAGGACGAGACGTATTCTTCGGCCTTGCTCTGAATCGCGGATGATTCGCGCGCTTCGTTGTGCGCTTTGCCGCTTTGGTAGGCGGCGGCGCGCTGCGCGAGTTCTCTCGCCGTGCGAATCTGCATCTGATTCATGAGCGCGGACGCGGCGAGGAGTTCTTCTTTAACTTCTTCGCTGCGGCGGCCTTCCGCGAGTTGGACGGTGAAGAGAGCTTCGTCGCCGGCAAGGTCGAAGACCTGCGTGGCGGAGCGTTCTTTTTCCGTTCCGACGTTCGTTTTAATATTGACGGTAACTTTGTTCTGCGCGACGGTTCCCCAAGAGCGAGTCACGAGGAAGTTATAGTCGCCGGCAAAGCCCATCGGGCAGGAGTAAACGCGGGTGCGTTTGCCCTGACGGTTCGCGTCGTAGGATTTCTTGAGATCGACCGAAGAGTCGGAAAGGACGCCGCCGGCGGCGGTGCGCTTCTGCGCGTACCAGCATACGGCGTTGGTCGGTTCCTGAACGGAGAGGTCAAGCTCGGCGTCGCCGGACCAAGAGATCTCGACGACGACGTCGCGGACGCTCGCTTCGGCAAGTTTGCGTTCAAATTCCGCGGCTTCGGCTTCGCGGCCGTCGTTCTTCATCTTTTCAATGAGATCGAGCGCGATTTCTTCGCCCTTGTTCTGGACGTCTTCGACGAGCGCGCCGTCCCAAACGACGGACGCGATACCGACGGCGACCCACTTGAGGGCTTCTTCGTCGTTGAGCTCTTGCGCAAGCGCGAGCCCGCGGACGTAAGGTTCAGGACGCGTCGGGTAGACGCGGGAGACGTCGCGATAGATCTTGAGGGCGCGTTCGGAAGAACCGACCTTTTCGAGGTACGCGGCCAGACCCATGAGGACGAGCGGATCGCCGTTGAAGTCGGCGACGGAAAGGATCGCCTGTTCAACTTCTTTCTGCGGCGCGTTCGATTTAATGAGCGCGGCGGCGAGCGCTTCGTACATCCAGCCCGCGGCGTAATCGTTGCGGAGCGCGGATTTAATGAGCGCCGCGGCGGACGCGGCGTCGCTGTTGATGAGGTTGGAGACTTCCGCCGCGATCTTTTCGCCGAATTCGGCGCGCGCTTTTTCGTAACTGGCGATTTCTTCGTCAGAAGCGCCTTTTTCGGGCGCTTTCGGCGCGTTCGTGGCGATGTAGGCGTCCCACTTCGCGTTGAGGTCGACCGGAGCCTGCGCGAGCGTGCCCGCGGCTTTCGCGGCTTTTTCGGACTTCGACGGAACGGCGAAGAGACCGGCTTCCGGCGCGGCCGGAACGACCGGCGCGTCGAGGAAGTTCTGCATAATGGCGTCGTTTGCGCCCTTGGCGTTATTGGCGCGACGCGAGCGGTTCGCCGGGTTGACGTTCCACATGCCGCCGCCCATGCCGCCCATGCCCATGCCGCCCATGCCGCCACGGCCGCCCATCATGCCGCCCATGCCGCCCATGCCGCCCATGCCCATACCGCCCATGCCCATGCCGCCCATCATGCCGCCGGACATACCCATCTGGTTGGGCTGCATGATAAGGTCGCCGACAGAGTAGAGCTGCAGGCTGGTCGAGATGTCAGGATTGTTCTTGATCTCGTCCTGAGTGGTGATGTAGAGGCAGTCGTCGAGGATGCAGAAGTCGAGTTCGTGAGGACGAAGGACGATCTTGAGCGCCTTGCGAAGGGTAATGCCGGTAAGGTTTTCCTGAATATTGAGCGAGCTCGGCGGACCGGCGGCTTCTTCGATATTCGTCGTATCGAATACGACGTTGATATCCTGCCCCTGTTCGCGCAGCGTGCGCTTGACTTCGTCAATCCAGTCGGAGAGGGTGAGATCCGCGTCTTCGCCGCCGTTAACGTCGACCTTGAGGTCGAGGGCTTTCGCGATGCGCTGTTCTTCTTCGCTCCCTTGGAGATTGGTGGTCTTATACTTTTCCTTGCGGACTTTGGTCAGGTTGACCCAAGCTTCGGCGTCGGGATAGGTGATCGGCGGTTCGTCGCTGACCGGAATATGAGCGCGTTCGACCGACATGAGCGTGTCGAGCAGCTTGCGGCGGCGTTCGAAACGAAGGAACTGGTTCTCTTCGTAAGCGTCGCGCATGAGGGCGACGTTCGCAGCCTGAACCGGAAGCGCTTCGTCGATGGAGAGCTTCGCGGCTTCTTTCGCGGCTTCGGACGCGAGGACGAACTTATGTTCTCTAATGAGCGAGTCGAAACGCTTCATGATTTCGACGATCTTTTCCTGGTCGGCTTTATAGCCGCGGGTCGTGCGGTTAACCGCGTCGACGACGGCCTGATTCTGCTGCGCGCGCAACGCGGCGCGGGCGGCCTTTTCCGACTCTTGTTCGACGAACATTCCGGTGCGTTCGAGTTCGTTGCACATAACCGCGCGGTCGGCGTCAGAGAGAATCTGATTGTTGCGAACCGCTTGGATCATGGTTTTAATATTTTGCTTGGCGCCTTCCGGATTAGTCCGGGCGTCTTTCATCGCGTTCTGAATCGCGACGTTAACGGCGGTCTTCATCTGAGCCGTTTGAACTTTGACGTTCGATTCGGCGGCGTCGATGAGGCTCGCTTGCTTTTCTTTATCAAGCTTCGCGGCCGCGGCGGCGAACATCTCTTCGGTTCCCGCGTCGGCGCTTTCAGCGGCCGGAGCGGCGGCTTCTTCGTCCTGCTGTTCGAAGGAGACGTTCGCCATGTCGGCGATGCGCTGCGCGGCTTCGCCGTCGCCGAAATCGGCGGCTTGCTGAGCGAGGTCGGCGGACGCGTCGGCAACGGCGTTGATCGCAACTTGACGGTCGGTCAGGAGATCGGCGCCGGCGACGTCGAACGAGGCGCCGTCGTCTTCTTTGGCCTGCTGGAGAAGCTTAAAGAGGTATTGATTGCCGGAGTTCGGAGCCTTGGGCGCGACCGTCCATTCGACGTCGGCTTCGCGGCCGTCGGAAATGACGGCGGGAATCGAGATCGTCGCGCTTTCAAGCGCCTCGGCCGAAGAACCGACGAGGTACGTTTCGCGGTCGCTTCGAATCGGCGGAAGAGGATTCGGATAAACGTCGGCGTTCGCGAGCTTGAGCGTCGCTTCTTCCGGGAAGAAGACGGTCGCGGTCGCGGCGCTCGCGAGCTTGGCGCCCGCTTCTTTCGCGTCGACGCCGTCGGCGACGACGTAGCCGCCCGTGCGGTTGGCTAACGCGCCGAGGATCGACTTATTGACGACCTGGCCGACTCCGTAGGAGTTGACCGGAACGCGCGCGTCGACGAGCTTGGCGACGGTTTCGTCAAAGACGTCTTCGTTGAAGGCCGCGCCGGTGCTGACGCCGCGCCCGATGAAGACGATGGAGCGGTCGGCGGATTCGTTGAAATCAAAGGAGTCGACGGCGACCGAGAAGGACTTTTCCAGGTCGGCGGCGCCGAGCGCGTCGCGCGTTTTCAGAGACGCGACCGCGTCTTTGAGCTCTTGCGAGTCGACGGCGACGTAGCCGTCGGTGAGGGATTCGGTTTCGTTCGAGACCGCAAACAGTTGAACGCGCGCGTTTTTCGGCAGACTCGCAACCAAGGAATCGACCGCTTCTTGCGCGGCTTTACGGACGTCGGAACTCAGCTGAGCGGCGGAGAAATCGACCAGCGCCGCAACGTCGACGTAATCGGACGTCGACTCAATCGCGTCGGCCTGTAACGGAACCAGGAAGCAGTTCGTCCCGTCGTTTAGTTGATACGTCTCCACAGGAACTTCCGACTCCGCCCCCGTAACCGCCGACACGCTGACGACCGACATAAGCGCGATCGCCGCGGCGGGCAATATCATGAAAAGGCGTTTTTTCATACTTTTGTTCTCCGAAAATTTATTGAAACGATTGAATTGGAAGCCGAAAAATAGGGGATCACGAAACCGTTCGCGCCCTATCGCGCTTCCGTTTTCGTCTCGTCCAATTATTTTACCAACCCGCTAGCTCAACGAACAAGCGTCACGCGGAGCTTCGCCGTTCAGCGGCGCCTTTGGGAGACGCCGCGACGTTACGGTGAACGCGACCGCGCCTGCTCAAGCCTTTCGGACTTGAACGCGCCAGACGCCTCGTTCGACTATTAATCCTTAGTTATACTCGGAACCCATTGTTCTTTCAACCGATTTTATCGACCTTGCCCGTAATCTAAAGCGAAAACCTCAAACGTTTGTCGGAACGACCGAAAAAATCGATATTTTTATTAGTCGAGCCCCGAAAAAACGCGTTTGTTTGGCGTTTGTCGTTTTACGCGCAGAAACCGGAAAAACGACAAAACTGCCCGTTCGCGCCTTGATTTACGGCGTTTAGAACAAAACGTTCCTAGTCTCAATTTTAATCAAGTCAAAAAGAATCTCAAGAAAAAACTTTTCCTCTTTTAATAAATTTTTAAAATTTCCCCATTACGTGGAAAATTTTAGGATTACAACGGTTGCGCAACTTAGCGCCGTCGGCAGCCGGGCTGTTTTTGATGAGAAACGGCGTTTGAAAAATTTGATATTTTTTTGCTTTTTAATAGATAAATTTAGCAGAATCGTTTTAATCGGCAGAATTGATAAAACCGGAGTCTGTCCTTTGAAGTCCGGTTTTGAATGAAACGGACCGCGTTTTGGAACGCGATTAAAAAGATCGGCCGGTCGCGCGTTCAGATTTGATCGTTTTCCGGCGCGAGCGGATTTGGATCGCGTTTTGCCGTAAAAAACAGGTCGGCCGGCACGGCGAGCTCTTGAAACCGTTTGGCCGGAATCTCGTACGTTTGCCACTTGGGGGAGATATATTTCGCCTCCGCAATGTATGTTTTCAGAGGCACGACAAGAAACGCGTACCGTTCAGAGCGGTCGACAAAGATTTTTTCCTCAGGGACGGGCGCGCGCTCCCCGGTAACGAGGTAGGCGAAGACAAACGCTCCCCGATCGCGGTATTCGTCTCCGCCGGCGCTTAAGATTCGCTCCCAGCGGAGCAGTCCGCGCAGATCGTCTTCCGTCGTCCAGTTCTTCCAGTATTTCGTCGAATGAAGTCCGCCGGGGAAACGGCGCCCTTTAACGTCGACAATCCAATTGACGCCGTCGGCGTCGGAGACGAGATAGTCGAAGTTTTTAAGCGTCGCGCCATTGTCGAGATCGAATCGCCGCTCCTGACGGTTGGATAGGAACGGGCGTTTAATGGCGCGCAGGTATCGTTCAAAAACCGTTTCGTAGCGGTTCTTTAGCATTGCAGCGCGTTTGAAGGCCGCCGCACGCGCGGCTCGGCGTTCGTTAGACCGGGGTTACGCCTCGCCAAGGAGCCGCTGGACTTCCGCGATGAGCGTTTCCATTGGGAACGGCTTGCGAATGTAGGCGTCGACGCCGAGTTGTTCGGCGTATTCCTTATGCCGATTTCCCTCGTTCGCGGTAATCATAATAACTCGGGTGGGATCGGTATCGAGCTGGCGCAGCGTTTCTAAGACGAGAAAACCGCTGCGTTTGGGCATCATCATATCAAGAATAATGAGGTCTGGCTTGCGTTCTTCCGTGAGCGCGAGCCCGGTCGCGCCGTCTCCGGCCGTCTGAACGTCGTAGCCAAACGCTTCCAGCGCCAATCGGGTCGACTCGGTGATCGCGGGGTCGTCGTCGATAATTAAGACCGTTTTCCGGTTGCGGTATTCAAATTCCATCTTTATAAGCAAGCCTATGTTAGGGCGCGCCGCCGACATGTGCGAACCGAGTTCGCGCGCGTTCGGCGGCGCTTCGTTTCACCTTTATTTCCCCTGATTGTCAACGGGGATTCAGTATCGGCGCTCAGCGCTGATCGGGCAGCTTTTTGAATTCGCCGGGCTCTCCCCGCAAAATTTCCGCGCTGATAATCTTAGACGGGGCCTGATCCGATTCCTTCTCCGGATCGATTCGGACAATGTCGGAGAGGACGTCCATGCCGTCGATTACGCGACCGAAAACGGTGTGTTTCCCGTTGAGGAAATAGGTCGGGACGAACGTGATGAAGAACTGGGATCCGCCCGTATTGCGCCCGGCGTGCGCCATGGAGAGCGAGCCGCGGAAGTGATTCCGCTTGTTGGGCTGATAGCATTCGCAAGGGATCGCGTATCCGGGTCCGCCGGCGCCCGTTCCGGTCGGGTCGCCCCCTTGAGCCATGAAGTAGGGGAGGACGCGGTGGAAAGGAACGTCGGTATAAAAACCGCTCTTAACCAGAGTCAGGAAGTTGTTGACGGCGTTCGGCGCTTCGTTGAGGAAGAGCTCGACGGTAATATCGCCGGCGGTCGTCTTAATGAGGACGCGCGGCAGATTGTCGTCCGCGGCTTCCTTTGCGCGAATCGCCTGTTCCTCTTCCCAAATAGGTTTGTAGGTCGGGAGAACCTGATTGAGATAGCCTTCGACCTGCATCTTGTGGTTCGGATCAATCTTGGCAAGCGAGCCGTTCTTTTTAGCGATATCGCGCCATTTCTCGGCGTCTTCAAGATTCATCGTGCAGAACGCGGCGTAGGCGGCGAAGGCGTACAGCTCTTCTCCGTTCGGAGGGAGCGGATACTCAAAGAGAGGCTTGGCGATCGAATAACCCAGTTCGTAGTTCTCGCGGGCGGCGACGGACCACTGCAGCATGGAGCACAGGAACGCGCGGAGTTCGTCGTTTTGGCCGTCGATCGACTTGTACGCTTCGAGCGCGAGCGGGACGAGCTGCTTCTGCTGCTCGGCGGTTGCCGCGACGAGCGGTTCAAATTCCGCGACGATCTTGTCTTTCTCTTCCGGGCTCGCTTCCTGATACTGCGCTTTGAGGGCGCGAAGCTGTTTTAAGCCTTCCTTGTAGACCTTCATTTGGTCGGAAAACTTCTGATACTGAGGCGTGTCGGTTCGCGCCTGCGCCGCAGGGGCGAGCGGATTCGAAGCGGCGGCGTCTTGAGCGGACGCGGAACCGGCGGCAAGCGCCAAAGTCGCGGCGAGCGCGGCGGCAAGTAAAGTATTTTTCATAACGACGTCCATTTTTCGCATTAGGAACGGTTTTCGTTTCTTCCGTTCAGATCGGAGCTCTCGCGCGTCTGGCGCGGAGCGCGGTAATAAGGGCGGCTCTTCCGATTCTAATTCAAAAGCGACCGCTTTGGACGTATTGTCGACGCGGCGATCTTCGGTTAAAATCAGGATCTGACGTAGGCGAGCCGGCGCCTCCGCCCGCGTGTGAAACGAGCGCGGCGGCGCGCCACCATTATAAGGTAAATTGTGCTGGGAACAATAGACGGCGCTTTTTTTTACATTTTTTCCAACGAAACAGGAGACAGGCGTTCCAGTGAAAAAGAAACCTTCACGCAAGAATCGCCGCGAAAATTGGGACGATTTTGATCAAAATCCCGACGACGTAACGATTACGCCGTATCTTTCGAGCTCTGAGATCTACAAACGTTTTGGCGCGCCCTCGGACAAGCCGAATACGCGCGAGACGTTCGACGCGTTTGGCGATTCTGAATCGGACCTGTGGAACAAGGGGACCGAGGGCTTTAAGCAGCGCCGCCGCAATTCGCTCGCTACGGAGAAGAGCCGCCGCAGAGCGCAGGCGCGCGAAGACGAGAAAGAGGCGCGGAACGCGCGGGCGGGCGGTCAGGACGCGGACGCGCCGAAGCGTTCGAAGCGGAACCGCAACGTCGGGAGCGAGCCGGGCTTTCGCGGGGATTCCGCGGGCCTTCGCATAGTCGGCGGCGTCTTTCGCGGCACGAAACTCGAATACGCCGGCGACCGGCGCGTTCGGCCGATGAAGGACCGAGTGCGCGAGGCCGTGTTCAATCTCTTGGGCGAAGAGCCGCGCGGCAAGCATGCGATCGATCTCTTTGCCGGGACGGGCGCGTTGGCGTTCGAGGCGATTAGCCGCGGCGCGCGCTCGGCGACGATGATTGAAGTCCATTTTCCGACGGCGCGCACGACTCGGCGCAATATTGAAATTCTCGAAGCAAAAGTTCCTGGCACGGCGGCGAAAATCGATCTTGTTACGACCGACGTGTTCTTCTGGGGCCGAAAACTGGCGGCGACGGACGAATCCGCGCCGGTAAGGAAGTCGTCGATCGAACGCGATTCCCAGACGGAACTTCCGCGCGACGTCCCCTGGCTTGTCTTCTGTTCTCCTCCCTACGATTTCTTTGTCGACCGGGAAGGGGAGACGCTCGAACTCCTCCAAACGCTGCGCGACCGCGCGCCGGACGGGTCCGTGTTCGTCGTCGAGGCGGACGACCGATTCGATTTCTCTCTTTTAGAAGCGGATATTCCGCCAAAGAAACGGCGGTCGTATCCCCCGGCCGAAGTGGCGATTTTTACCGTTCGGCGGGACGGATAAAAAGTAAAAAATTCCTGTTTTACCGAGTGGGAAAAAACGTTATAGTGCAGTCTGGAATTTTGCGACTTACCGGCGCGAATCGGCGCTCGGGCGCGCAATCTTACGCCGCACGGGCGTTTTCCTCCCCAATAGCGCCAAAGACGCGCGAAAACCCAAGGTAAAAGGAACATATACGCAATATGAAAACGATCAAAAGACTTTTCGCCGTCGCGCTGACGGCGGCGCTTTTCGCCCCTGCCGACTTTGCGTCGGCTCAGCGGATCGGCGCGGGCATTGGCAACGGGATCGGTTCCCGTCTTACTGGCCGCAATCAGGCGCGTCCGACCCCGGCGGAAGAAGAACTCATATTACAACAAAACGAAGCGGCGGCTCAGGCGCAGCCTCAAGCGCAGGCGCCGGCCGCGCAGACGCCTGCGGCTCAGCCTGGCGTCGCGGCCTCCGGTCAAGCCGCCGCGCGCCCTGCCGTCAAGAAGTCTAACGGCAGCGAATTCGTACTCCCCGCGAACGCGACGAATCAAGAGCTCGTCGCGAAAGCCGACGAACTCATGACGACCGAAGTCGCGTTTGAGACGGAAGCGGAATACGAAGCTTGGGTCAAGAAGATGCTCACGACGATCAGTCAGATCGGCGATCGTATCTTGAAGTCGAATCCGACCGACGACGAGTTTGTTCAGGCGATTACGCTCAAAGGGCAGGCGCTCTGCTATCAGGCGTCGCTCGATTCGGCCGCGCTTCCGCGGCTGGGCGCTTACGCGACCACGCTGGAACAGAACGCGAAAGTTCAGTCGCTCGAAGGGGGCCAGCAAGCGGCTCTGGCGTTCAAAGGCGTCTATCTTCAGGCGAAGGTCGCCGATATCGCGGAAAATAACGGGACCTCGCAAGAGCTCCTCGCCGTGATGAAAGAGGTGCTCGCGTTCATTACCGCGCATCCTGAAACGTCCGATATGACGGTCGATCTCGTCTTCCCGGTCGCGCTCGTCGCGGAAACCCAGAACGACCCGAAACTGCCCGCCCAGATTTGGACTCCGATTCGCAAGCAGCTCGCCTCTTCCGACACGCCGGAAGCCAAGAACGCGCTGCAGCTCCTCGAGGGAACGATTCGCTATTCGGAGCTGGAAGGCAAGCCGTTTGTCTGGAAAGGCTGCAAAGCGGACGGAACGAAATTCGATCCGAAAGAAGTTCAGGGGAAAGTCATTCTCGTCGATTTCTGGGCCTCTTGGTGCGAGCCTTGTCCGGAATTGCACGCGCAGCTTAAAGAGCTCTATAAGAAGTATCACGATCAGGGCTTCGAGATCGTCGGCTACAATTTAGACGCGGATCAGAAGGAATTCGACGCGTATCTTAAGAAGGATCCGCTCCCGTGGATTCTCATGTCCGACCGCGCGACCGTCGACGCGAAAGAGACTTCTCTTGCCGCGTATTACGGAATTTCCGAAATTCCGACGATGGTTCTCATCGGCGGCGACGGCAAAGTCGCCGCGCTCGATATCGGT
>CADACS010000015.1:0-28708 GCA_902786505.1 uncultured Planctomycetota bacterium
TGGAACCCGCCCTTCATACCGGTCATATACGCGGGCGTTCCTTCCATGAAATGCTGATCAATGTCATGCCGTTCAATCTCGCCTGATTCAACAACGCGCTCAGAATATCTAAATCTAACGACGTCGCCTTTCTTCTGACCACACAGCTTTATGCGAGCCCATCCGGCGTTATTCTGCCCCATATCGACGACCCATACGCCGTCTTTTACCTGCTTGACGCTCTTCGCAGTATAGGTTGCTTCAACTTTTGTCTGAGCGACTTTCTGAGCAGTCAAATTTTTAGCGCCGAGCGGAGCGGGCACGACGACCGCGTCGCCGAGAATAACACGGTTCCAAGAGCCGTTGATAATTTCGCCCTGACGGACGCAATCGAACACCACCGGACTGGTTGAGTAGGTCCACGTTGAATCAGTGGGAACGGTCTCGCGAGAACCGTCTTCATAGACCAGTTCCAACTGAGCGAGAACGCGCGGAAAATCCCGCCAAGGCGCGGCGTCGAAATTCCAAGTCACAATCGAACGGACGTCGTACCAACTATGCCCCAAAATAAACTGAAGTTCGGCTTTAGAATCTTTCAATCCTTGGAATTCTTCAGTAAGGTCGAGAACATTGTAAAGAACTCGACGGTCGTATCGGGTAAAGGACGGAGTCAAAAGCTGGGAACCGACCTTTTGCCCGTTAAGGTAAGCTTCAAAAAGACCAGGCGCGCTCACGGCAAGCGTCGCGCTCTTAACGCGCTTCTTTACGTCAAACGTTTTCTGGAAACAAGGCGAAACCGTTTCGGTCCGTCTTCGCAGCTTTCCCCACGGCGCGGCGTCCAATCCGTCGAAAACAACCTTGGCAGAATTCCAAGCGGACGCGTCAAAATCAAGTCCATTCCACGAGTCAGCCTTGTCAAGAGAAGATTTCCAAGTCGCGTCGGTGCCAACGGCGACTACAACGTCTTTCGGAACGCCAAAACGGTTGGGGACCGGTAAATTCGTCGGCGCGTTTGTATTATCAAGTTTTTTGACAAACAACTTGGAAATTAAAGCCGTCGGATAGAGCGTTCCGTCGCCAAATTTCGTCCCGTTCGGTCGTTTGGTTTCGTTAGATACGACAAACGCGACGACGTTTTTGCCGGCAACAAGATATTCGGAAACGTCAATAGAACGTAACTGATCCGGGTTGAAAACCATCCCAATAGAAAAACCCGCTCTCTTGCCGTTGACAAAAATCTCAAACTTCTGGCACGCGGCATAGTACAGAATACCGGCGACATTTTGTGCGTCAAATTCTTCTTGCGGCAAATCGATCGTGAATTCTTTTCGGAAATATTCCGTTGCGAAACCGGAGGGAGTCTCCTTTTCAGAAGGAGCGGCAATCCAAGAGGCTCCGGAAAGATCGACGTCAGGACGAACCTCTTGCGGTTGGCCAATCCATTGAGCTTTCCAATCCTCAGACTTCACAACGCCTTGAACCCAGGAACCTCCGTCGCTCCACGGTCCCACGGCGCCGTTCTCATCCCAAACACGGACTTTCCAATAGCAATGTTGGAAAGTAGTTAAAGGCTTTCCGGAGTATTCAATATATAACGATTGGTCAGAAACGGTCTTACCGGAATTCCAAAGGTCTCCGACGTCTGCTTTTAGCGCCTCTGGTGAAGAACTAACCAATATCTGATAGGCCGTTTGCGACTTATTATAAACGTCTGAGTCGGAAACGGGACACGAATGCCAACTAAGGCGAGGATTAGCGACGCCAACGCCCACCGGATCGACCAAATTTTCTACTTGCTGCCCGACTGCTTTAAGCGTTGTATTAGCGGCGGCTGCAGAATTTGCAGCCGCAAAAGCAGCCAGTCCCACGCAAACAATTGCGAAAGCGACGCGCTTTATCAACATTCTTCTCATACTAAATCCTTGTAATTCAATAAATTATTTTAAGAATCGAAACGTCCATAAAAACGGTCGATTGCAACAACTAAGTTCAACGCGACTAAAGCAGCCGCCTTCCCTTAATTTCTAAATACTTATTAACCAAAGGAGCTACGGCGTCCTCCGGAAAAACGTCGAGCGTCAACGCGCCTTTGGCCTCAAGTAAGCGGATGGTTCTCTTCCGCCAGTTCAAAATTTCAGCAGCGGCTCCCGCACGGTAAAACGCCTCCTCTCTTGAAAGCGACTCTATCGGAGATTCACGCCAAAGGATCCGTTCAACTTCGTCAATCAAAGGCCGGTCGTCGCTGAACTTTTCCAACCACAGGGCCAAGTGCTTTTTCTCTTTCGTTTTTATCTCGAAGCTTCCACATTCCGTCCCGGCCGATTCGTCACTGCTCAGAATACTGTCGTATTTTTGAACGGCGTCGAATAGGGAACGTTCGCGCAAAAAGACGCCAAGGGGCAAATGCGCGCCAGCAAGATTCAGCAAGGCGTTTTCCACCTGTGCGGCATTACGTTCGTCCAGAACGTTTGTCGCGAGGACGACAAGAGCGCGTTTTGGCGAATGTTCGGCGAGATACTCAAAAGCGCGGTCATATCGAGACTCTCGACGTTCTGGAAAGACGTCGAAAACGGAACGAATCAACGTGTTCATTTGCGTCATTCCGCCCCGTGGCGCGATAAAACGTTTAACTTCACTGGAAAAAATCAAGACGCCTACTTCGTCTCCCTGTTTTAACGCGATGTAAGCTAACGCCAAGGCGGCGTTCAAAGAAGAATCAAACAGAGTAACTCCGTTTGAATAGTTCATAGTCATCCGTCCGGCGTCGAGAGCTAAAATGACTCGTTGATTGCGAGTCGCTTGGAAATCGCGCACCGTTAGTTTATTACGTCTCGCCGTAGCTTTCCAGTCGATAAACTTGTACTGATCGTCCAAGGTATAATCGCGAAGCCGCTCAAAATCGGCGTCTTGTCCAATGCGGCGCATTTGTCGAACGCCGAGTAAAAACAGGCGGCTTGCGCGCCCAAGAGCATTCAGTTGAGAAAGCTGGCAAAGATTAGGATAGACGTGAAACTCAGATTGGCACGGGTACTTTACGTGTTTCTTCCAGAGCCCTAAGAAACTAATAAATCGCGCGGCGACAAAATCAAACTGAAAGGTTCCGCGTCGCTTCCAAATCAAACGGTACTGTAAGATTTCCTGTTCGTTCGGAGAAATAGAACGTCGTTCGAAGAACGACGCGTTTTGCGATCCAATGCGAGCCGCGTTGGAATCATGGGTCTCTCTTAGTAAGTCTTCGCTTGACCGAGCGGGAAGCGAGCAGGCATATTCGTTTGAGTCGTCGACAACTTCTAAGACAATACGCTTTTTTGACAAATTAGCGACGGTTAATTCAACGTCAAGCGGTTGCCCCAATGAAACTATCCGCTCGGCAGTTCTCTTTACCGACGTTCCACGCCCGGCAAAAGCGACAGAAAACCAATCGCCGGCTAATACGAGAATAAAAAAAACGCCAAGGGAACCGACAATGGGAATAGAAGAATCAGAAACGTCGAAAAGAAAGAAAAAACACGATATCACAACGGGCGGAATAAACAAAAGCGCCGCGCGTTTTGTCGGAAAGATGTGAAAAAAAAACGCTATGATTAACAAAGGCGCTACAATAGCCGGAAAGACAAGATACAACGCGTAGTTCTGCAGTAAATTTACAACGTTATACATTGAACTTTCCTCAAAAATCGATTGCCATGTCCGCAAAAAAGTGGCGCCGTAACGCCCAAAGTATTTTATACGAAATTAATGGCGGCGTCAAACTTTTGAAAGAGAAAGAACGTAAAAAAGAACGCATAAGACGGACGACAAAGGAAAGAGTAAAACCTCTAAAAAGGCGTCGTCGCAACAGAAAAATATGACGAGTCAAGAAAAAAAGAAAAACGCGCCGAGAGCGTCGGCGCGTTTAAGCCAATTAGTCGCAGAACAACCAAAGGCGTTCTAAACAACGTTAGAATCAAAGAGCAGCCTTGGCAGCTTCAACAATCTTATCGAAAGCGGCAGGATCGGATACGGCAACGTCGGCCAACATTTTACGGTCAAGAATGATATTCGCCTTCTTGAGCCCGCTAATGAACTGGCTATAACGAAGTCCGCGCATGCGGCATGCGGCGTTAATACGGATAATCCACAGCTTGCGGAATTCCCGTTTCCGAGCTCTACGGTCGCGAGTCGCAAATACGTCGGCTCGCAATACGGTCTCTTTTACGGTACGCAGAAGCTTACCGCGACCGCCGCGAAAACCCTTCGCTCGCTTGAATAATCTTTTCTTCGCTCGACGACGAGCCGCGCCTTTACTAACTTTCATTTCAGTATCCTCTGAATATAAATTTTACCGAAACCAACAGTCCTCGCTTTATCAAGCCGAACATTCGCGATTGGAATCGATATTCGACGAAAATAAGGTCCTAAGCATAAACTTAGCGTTACAACCCATTTTCAGAAACCGTCAAACTTCTCGCCGCGAAACAAGAAGGAGACGGACCGAACGGCCCGTGGTAAGGGCCGCTAAAGAAACTGCTCAAAGTCCGCCTTTTCCGAGGGCTTTAATCAATTTCTTCTCTTCGCACGTAGCGACAGGGGCGGTTCCGCGAAGATTGCGAACACGCTTGCTGTCCATGCGCCAAGCCAAGTGGCTCGTGCCGCTGTGTCGGTGTTTAACTTTACCGTTAGCGGTAACGCGAAAACGCTTGGCAACTCCCTTGTGGGTCTTAACTTTAGGCATCGAATTACCTTCATTTCGTTAAAGTTGCGTGAAAACGACAAGCGCCCCGCTTGCTCGCAGGACGCCGATCGACGATCTCTTAAAGGACAGGACTTCAACGAGCCCCCAACCTAAAGAGCGACTGACATTCTATCCTAAAAAGCCAATTCAGCAAGGGGGCGCGCCGTTTTTTATGGGATTTTAGTTAAAATCAGTAAAAGACGGACGTCATTCCGTCGCCCCCCTGATCGGTCTGGCAGAATTCAAATCACCCAATACAAAGAGAAGAAATGCAAAATACTCCCTCCAAGCACAAACAGATGCCATATCGAATGCATCCAAGGAATCTTCTTCATGCAGAAAAAAACGACCCCAAGAGTGTAAGAAAGCCCGCCTGCCGCAAGCATGACTAAGGAAATGAACGGTACTGAAACGTACAGCTGCCGAACGACCAGTAGGACAAACCACCCCATAATCAAATAAAGGATCAGCGTAAAAACCCGGGCGCGCTTTTCGTAAACGCTGTACGCAACGATTCCAACAACCGCCAACCCCCAGATTGTTCCGAAAAGCCACCATCCCGCCTCGCTGTACATCGGCCCCAAGCAAAAAGCGGTATACGTGCCGGCAATAAGAAGAAAAATTGCCGAGTGATCCAGTCGCGCAAAGACGCGTTTGGCGCAAGATATGGGCAACGCATGATAAAGCGTTGATATCAAATACAGCAGGAGCATCGAGGCGCCAAAGATCGTATATCCGACGACGTAACCTCCCACCGCTCCGTCAGGCGCCGCGGTCGCCGCTTTGACAATCAACAGTACTAAAGCGGCGACGGACAGTCCCGCTCCAACGCCATGCGTAATAGCGTTGGCAATTTCTTCCCCCAGAGAATAAAGGGGCGTTTGAGTCGCAAGTCCTCTTTTACATCCGCCGTTTTTAGCGGACTTTGCCGTATTAATGGTCGCTACTTCCATTTTATCGCTCTGTGTCATTGGTAAGGTATAACAAAAGCGCAATGCGTAAGTTTACAGGGACAAACAACAATGTCGAATTACAAACGCGGTTTAACAAACACTGTCCGACGTCCTCTTGCTCCGACAAAAAGCCGAGGAGGAGACAACGCCGTTGAAATACGCCGGAAAGACGGCGCAGGCAACCGGTCGTTCTTCCTCAAAACGCCGTGTCATTATGCGCCATGTTCGTTCTAACAACGTACGAATTCAAAAGGATCAGCCAGGCTTAAGCTATTGGATCATCTTGATCGTATGAAGCCATTTTTCACAATTCTGAATCCATTCAGCGGCAACGCCCTTGTCTTCGCGGACGCCAAATCCGTGCCCGCCTTCCAAAGGGATATGAAGCTCGACAGGAACGCCTTTCCTCTTTAACTCGCAATAGAGGATAGCGGACGCAAATCCGCGATTAGCGTCGTCGGAAGCAACCGCGATAAAATGCGGAGGCGCGTTTGGATCAATTTTAATCGCATCAGAAAGTTTTAATTCGCTGAAATCGTTAATATCTTCGAGCAGATATCCGGGATAAATAGGAACCGCAAAGTTCGGTTTAGGGTCAACTTTATCGATATCGTCGATAGGCTCGTAGGTCTTCGTATCCGATTCGTTGGCCATAATAAAAGCCAAGTGCCCGCCGGCTGAAAAACCGAGAACGCCAATCTTATTGGGATCAATTCCGTATTCTTCCGCGTTTGAACGAACAAGCCGGATCGCGCGCTGAGCGTCTTGGAAAGCGGCCCAGTAGCGCGGAACTCCCTCGCGGCTGGGAACCCGATACTTTAAGACAAACGCAGAAACTCCGGCCTGTGCAAACCACTTAGCAATATCGGCGCCTTCGTAATTATAAGCGAGCGTGGCATAGCCTCCTCCTGGAAAAATGAGGACGCAAGCGCCATTGGGATTTTCAGCGGGATAATAAGCGAGTGTCGGAATAGCCACGTTATTGACAAATACGCTGTGATACGAATCGCCCACGTCCCGCCAACTCTCCTCCTTCAGATCGGCGGGAACGCCGCCAGGAGGCAAATCAGGCCAAATGTTAAACGTTTTCTGAGGGGCCGGAACAAACTGCGAAACAGAAGCAGGAATTCCGGCAGGTTCGTCTGAATACACGGCCAAACCCGTCCAAAAAACGGACGCAGCTACAAACAGTCCCCAAATTAAACAAACCGCAGCCTTCTTTTCATTGCGCGACATTTCCACACCTATACACAAACGCCATGGAACAGACAGACAAAGTGAACCAACGCTCGTTATGTAATCCAATATGCCAATTATTCAAAGAAAATCAAGATTAGAAAACAAGGCGACAAAAAACAAAAGAAAGAACAAGAAATAAAAAAACCGGCAAAAGCCGGTTCTTCAAAAAGCGGAGGACACGGGACTCGAACCCGCAACCCCGTTAAGGGCACCTCATTTCCAATGAGGCCGCTAGCCATTCGCTTATCCTCCAAGCAAACAACACAAGGGATTATAACGACACTTGTTTGTTAAGCAAGGGGGATTTTTTTATTTTTTTAAAAATGAGATTCAAATCAAAGGGAAGAAGTCGCTTTTAAACTGAAGAAGAAATGACCTACATATATGACTCCTCAACTGACAGACCTTATAAAACATATAAAACAGTCTTTACGGCCAGAGACAAAAACGTTAGACTCCCAGCGTGCTCTTTTTTACAAGAGGCTTTCCTTGCCCCGCGTTTTCAGCGAGGGGTATACCAGCAATTTAAGAACAACCGCCTGTCGACACGCGGCCGACCCAATGGTCTTGCGCGTCGCCTTACCGCCGAGTAAGCAGGAAGATCATGCACAAACAGAATTTTGTATTGCCGACGGCAACTTTACTCCTACTCTTCGCGTTTACGCAAGAGGCCGCGTCTGTTTTCGCACAAGGTTTTGACAACTACGTCAAGCCGCAAACCGGAGCCGAACCGGCAGTCGTTCAAAATCAAGTCGCCGCCCCCGTGCAGCAAGCAAACGTACAAAATACCCAACCGAACCTTACCGCGCCGCCAGCGTCGACTAACGGCGCCGCTCAGGGCGGATATCTTGCAGACAGAGAAGCGGTAAGCGCCATTGTCGATCCTCCCGCAGAGTATCGACCGACGCAAGAGGAACTGGCGCTTCTGGACGAATTTCTGGCGCGCTGGGAAAGCTACGGCAAAAATATCAAACGAGTTTCCTGCGACGTCCACATGCGCGAATTCGACGCGGTTCTCCAGAAAGATTCCCAGCGTCCGGTAGCGCATACTTGGGGACAGTTCCGTTTCATTACGCCAAACAAGCTGTCTTATCATGTCAAAGGCGAATTTGAATATTCCGACGCCAAACCGGATGGAGAGTGGAAAGAATCACAGAACGAATGGCAGGTAGTACTCGACGGTAAAGCCTTAACTCAATACGACTATCAAAACAAAAAAGCTATTGTTTTCCCAATTCCGGAAGACGAACAGAACATTGACCTAACGATGGACAACGGTCAGTTCCCTCTCTTCTTCGTCGCGAAGGCAGAAACGCTCAAATCGCGTTTCTACCTTAGAATTGTCACTCCGGAATCTAAACTTAAGAAAGAAGTTTGGATCGAAGCGTTCCCTAAGTACACGCGGGACGCCCAGCAATTTCGATCTATTTTGGTTCTGCTCCGTTTAAAGGATCTGCAACCGACCTATATGCGCAGAACCGGAGCCAACGGTAAGAGCAGAACAGATATCAGCTTTGAAAGCATTTCGATTAACAAAGGCGTATGGTCTATTGAAGGGAATGTCGATCGCGGGTGGACCAAAGAGGTTCGCGACGAGAAATTCTCAATTCTGAACCAGCGAACAATCGTTACGGAAAACGGAGTTGTCGCAACGCTCGTCGAAGACCCCAAAGATTTCCCATCGTCGAGAAACCAAGCCCGACCTGCAAACGCGGGAGCGGCGGCGCCTCAGCGCCGTCCCGTCTCTTCGGCTCAAATGGGAAATGCGCCACGCAGACAGTAAGCTGACGACCTTTTTTCTCCCGATATTCAAAAAACAGGCGCGCGCCCGACAAAAATCGAGCGCGCGCCTGTCCGCTTTCAACTAATCGGTTTAGGCGTTAAATCAGTCTAATTTTTTACGAATAAGCCGCACGGCCTTACCGTCGACGCGGGGTAACGATCCGATCGGCATAACGTCTCCCTTGGGCGAAAAACCGAGCCGTTCTTTCAGATGCTTTTCGACGGTGTATCCCGTAACGCCTTCTTCAGCCTCGACAAGGATATGCACGTCGTTAACGCCGTCCTTCTCTTCCATGATAATCTGATATTCAGAACCGACTCCGGGAATTTCAAAGAGAGCCTGTTCAACTTGCGACGGGAAGAAATTTACGCCTTTAACGATCAGCATGTCGTCGGTACGTCCGGCAATTTGGTCGATCTTAACGTGAGTACGGCCGCAAGCGCATTTTTCTCGGGAAATAATCTTTGTCAGGTCGCCTGTCTTGAAACGAATTACCGGCAAAGCCTCGCGTGTAAGAGAGGTAACGACCAACTCCCCTTCCTGTCCGTCCGGCAACACTTTCTTAGTTACGGGATCAACGACTTCCAAGTAGTAGTGGTCTTCCCAAACGTGAATGCCTGAGTGATCTTTACAGTCCATGCCTAACGTGCCAACGCCGCCAGTCTCCGTCATGCCATAGATGTTAAAGACGTCCATTCCGAGTCGAGCGGAAATTTTTTCGGTCATCGCCTTGGTAACCGTCTCCGCTCCAAAAATACCAATCTTGAGACTGGGGAGTTCGATGTTCATCTTCTCCATGACTTCAATCAGACGGCCGGTATAGGAGATAACGGCGCCGAAGATACGCGTATTAAAATCTCGCGCCATACGGATCTGACGTTCTGTATTCCCAGAGCCGGTCGGAATAACAAACAGACCTGCGGCCCTCGCGCCGTGATACATGCCGAACCCGCCGTTGAAGAGTCCAAAAGTCGGCATGATCTGAATCGGATCGCCTTCCATAGCCCCCGCCATGCGATAGCAGCGTGCCATACACTCGGCCCACTGTTCCAAGTCGGCAATTGTATAGGGCATGACAACCGGCGTGCCGGTCGAACCGCTCGACATATGCATCTCGCGAATCAAATTTTTCGGAACGCAGCACATCCCCAGAGGATAGGTCTCCCGGAAATTAGCTTTGGCCAAGATCGGAAGCTTTTCAATGTCTTCTATACCGCGAAAATCTTCGGCAACCACGCCCGCTTTTGTGTAAAGATCGCGTAAATACGCGTTATTGGCCATGACGTAACGGACTTTTTCCTTAAGCCGTTCGTTTTGCAGCGCGACGATCTCGTCTTGCGACATGGTTTCGAGATCAGGATTAAAATACAATTCAGAACCGGACATTTTTCTCTTTAGCGAAAACTCGCCCCTTTTATGTGTGTAAGGAAGTAGTAAGGAGTTGACGCCCCCATGAAGTCAACTGCTACGGAATTATACCCTTTACGACGAATTCATAGAAAACGGAAATGAGAACAAATTGTTTTTTTACATAATACCCAATATTTAATCTGAATTATCAGTACCATCGCTATAATCGTTACAAATATCACTACAAATGCGTCTTAGACCATGAAAAGATGTTGATAAAACAATAACAATTGTCAGCGCACAGAAATTGTCTACAATGAGTAGCCTAAACGCGCAATTCCGCTGTATGTCACAGTAGTCCTTACGGAGAAATTATGTTTCAAGCTATTCTTCTCGCTTCCTATGGCGGTCCGGAAAAGATAGAAGACGTCGAACCGTTTCTGAATAATATTTTCTCCACGACTAATATCCCGGCGGCCCGGCAGGAAGCTGTCTTCAGCCGTTACAGGCGTTTTAATGGAATCAGTCCGCTTCCAAAAGAATGTCGGAACTTTTGCGCTAACCTGAAGACAGCGGCAGAACGCCGTAATCAGCAGCTTCGCATTTATCAAGGGAACCTTTTCTTTCCGCCAACGTTCGACGACGCTTTTGACCAACTCGAATCCGACGGAGTTGAAAGCGCTCTTGTCTTCGCGACGTCCGCGTTTGCCGCATTTCAAAGCTGCAAACGTTATCGAGAAGCGGTTCTTCAGGCTTTCAAGAAGCGGTCTGAGGTTTTTAAACGCTCGTTCAAATTGGCGTTTGTTCCGCCTTTTTTCGATCTTCCCGCGATGAAAAGAGCAGTCGCCGACGACCTTCTTACAGCGTTAGCTTGGGAAGATCTTGAAGACGCGCCTTTTAAAAAACAAGTAGAAACGCGCGAGCCCACGCGACTTATTCTCTTCTCCGCGCATTCGATTCCAGTAATCAGCGGCGACGAATCCCAATATAGGCGGCAATTGCTGTCATGCGCGTCGGCTACGTTGCAATCTATCCTTGCCGCTCCCGGGTTTGGGGGGACGCCAGATAAAGCTCGCGACATAAGCGACGCGTCTCTCGCAGATTTTCCGAAGCGGAATCTTTCTTTCCTTGCCAAAAGAAACGCCGTAGATTTTCCGTCCGATATAAGAGCCTGTCTACGGGCGTTCTCGCTTGACGCGGCGCTTGTTTTTCAAAGTCGAAGCGGATCGCCAAGAACGCCATGGTTGGAGCCGGACGCCGCATGTTATCTGCGGCAATACAAGCAAGAACATCCACAATTAGAAAAAGTTATCGTCTCGCCGATCGGGTTCTTTTTCGAGAACATGGAAACGATATATGATCTCGACGAAAAACTGCGGGGCGTATGCGGCGAACTCAACTTGGGATACCGTCGCGCTCCATGCTGCGGGGCGTCGCCGCGTTTCATCGACGTTGTTTTAGATCTGGCAAAGCTTGATTTCAATCTATTTCCAGTCTGCGCCGCCTCTGACGGGACATGCGATCTTTCATGCCGCTTTGGCGGGCAGAACTGACTCAAAAGCGCTAAAAAGAAACTACTTGCCTTTTTGAATTAATTGATCAAGCCGAGCGATCGTGTCTGAATCAAGCGTTTGCAGACGCTGCGTGGCGTTGGAGTCGCCGTGGGAAGCTGCGACTCGATAGAGCTCGCGCGCCTTAAAAATATTTCGCTCGACTCCGTACCCCATTTCATAACACACGCCGAGGGGGCCAAACGCGTCCGGAAACCCTTGTTCGACAGCGGCGGAATACCATTTGAACGCCATCTCGTGATTCTGTTCAGTCCCTATGCCATAGAGGTAGGCATATCCGAGGTTGCACTGTGCGCTGGGCACGCCCTTGTCAGCGGCAACTTGGTACAGTTCAAGGGCTTTCGCATGATCTATTTTACAACCGACGCCCATCTGATAATTCCAGGCAAGATTGACGTTCGCCTCAACCAGACCGTTAGCTGCCGCTGCGGCGTACCAGCGATTGGCGGCTTTATGGTCCTTCTTGACGCCTATGCCGTTCTGGTAGCAATAGGCAAGATTATTCTGCGCTTGAGAAAAATTTCCCTCGGCAGCCTTTTTAAACCATCGGACCGCAGCGCTGGGATTCTTTGTTACTCCCAGACCGTTGAGGTAGTTCCAACCGAGGTTGTTCATCGCCGCAAAGCAGCCTAACGCGGCGGATTTACGGTAGTACCGATTCGCCGTGGTTAAATCCTGCTTAACGCCCACGCCGTCGGCGTAACAGAAACCGACGTTGTTCAACGCAACAGGATCGTCTGTTTTCGACGCGTCAAGAAACATCTGAAAAGAACGTCTTTCATCCTTTTCAACGCCCCCAATTCCCAATCGGTAGCGCCAGGCAAGTTCGCATGCGGCGTCTACGTTTCCCGCTTCTACGGCGGCTAGAAGCTCGGGCAAATCGGTCGTTTCGTCGTACTTTTCCATTACGTCCTCTGCACAGAACCCTGCTAACGTATTTGTTAAAAACAACCGTCGCTAAACGCCAATGAAACACGTCTAGCGACGGAACTTCGTTTTGCCATTTTCATAACCCTACCGTTATGAAAACGGAAAGCGCGGCTAGCGCGCGTCAGAAGAATGAATCACTCGTCAATACCGGGGAATTTAAACCCGGAACAGAACTCGGCAATCTCTGCGCGAATCGTCGGCGCAACTTCGTCAATATTGTTGATGTTGTCGCAAACGCGATCAATCCATTCGGCAACCTTCTTCATATCGCCTTCTTTCATACCCGCGCTTGTCAACGAAGGAGTTCCCAAACGAACGCCGCTCGTTTTCGACGGAGAACGCGTGTCGCCGGGCACCATATTGAAATTCGCGATAATACCGCACTTCGCCAACGCTTGCGACGCGTCTTTCCCGGTAAAATCGTTTTTACGGAAGTCCAGAAGGAGAAGGTGCGTTTCCGTTCCGCCGCCCGCTATCGGACGACCAAGCGCTTCAAGCTCTTCACAAAGGGCCTGCGCGTTTTTCACGATTTGTTTGCCGTAATTCTTAAATTCTTCAGTCTGCGCAAACTTGAACGCGGTAGCCATGGCGGCGACGGCGTGCATATGGGGGCCGCCCTGCATCGTCGGGAAAACGCCGCGATCGACCAACTGGGCGAGATTCCACTTGCTGTTTTCGTGATATTTCGCGTGATACCGGTCTTCCACTTTCGACATAATGAAACCGGCGCGCGGCCCGCGAAGCATCTTGTGCGAAGTACTGGAAATAACGTCGCAATACGGAACCGGATCCGGGTGAACGCCAGCTATGATAAGCGCGTTGATATGAGCGATATCTGCGACCAGATACGCTTCAACTTCTTGGGCGATCTCGGCAAACGCGGCGTAGTCCAATTTGAACGGATACGCGCTCATACCAACCCAGATCATCTTCGGACGTTCGCGAAGCGCTATTTCGCGAACTTCGTCCATATTGAGACGGCCGGTTTCCTGATTAGGACGGTACGGAACCTGAACGTAATCTTTACCGGAAAAACTCACCTTCCAGCCGTGCGTTAAGTGCCCGCCGTCGGAAACAGGAACGCCCATAACCTTGTCGCCGGGATTCAAAAGAGCGCGGTATACCGCGGCGTTTGCCGGAGATCCGGAATAAGGCTGAACGTTCATGTGTTCGCAACCGAAAAGCGCCTTGCCGCGCTCGATAGCGAGATTTTCCAAGGCGTCAGTTACTTCGTTACCCTCATAATATCGCGCGCCAGGATATCCTTCACAGTATTTGTTGGTAAAGATCGAACCGCAGGCTTCAAGAACGTCAATAGAAGCGTAACTTTCAGACGCAATCATCTTCAACGTAGTACTTTCCTGCTTCGCTTGACGCTGAATAAGATCATAAACCTCTGGGTCGTCTACTTTCAAATGAGGATAACGTTCGCTCATTGCACACTCCGCAACCTAAAAATTGCTCAATAACTCTGTCTTCAACTGGCGATAAATCGCCTAACCGCACGAAACGTCTGCGAGTAAAAACATCAAAAATCCCTTGAATACCGAATCCAAAGGATAACGTCCCGCCGTTCGTCGAGCCGAAAATATTTCGACTCAACGAAAAATCCATTTCATTATATATGCTGGGGAAATTATTTCGAGGGGGTTGATTTCTACTATTCGATCTTGCTACAATAACCGCTATAAGAGCGATTTGGCGTTGGCAATTGCGCCTAATCGAAATGCGCTTCTGTTCCAATTCCAACTTGCAAACTTGATTTTACACAAGTTCAACCTTATTCGCCTAAGAAAGATCGCGATGAAAAAGAGTCACTTTATTCTACCCCTGTCGGTCGCTTTGACGTTGCTGACGACCGCAGGCGCGGCTTTAGCCCAAAGCGTTTCCGTATGGTCTGTCGACGTCCATTCAAAAATATTCGGAGACTCCGCGCCGGGATCTGAATCCGCGGTTGCTCTGTCGGCTGCGTCAAACGAATATGAATCGGGCCAAATTGGACTTCGCGCCGACGACGAGGTTAACAATCTGGAAATCGTCCCTTCCCCTCTTGTTTGCAAAGAGACCGGAACGGAAATTAAAGCGGAAAACGTCCGAATTCGCCGCATCGGAACGTTAACCGTGACCAAAAACACTCCGAATACAGAATCGATCTGCGTTCGCAAAGCGCCTTTCGAGGCGCCCGATATTTTGTACGACGAAAACGTCGTATCGCTAAAACCGGGCGAAAGTCAAGGCGTGTGGATAACGCTCTTCGTTCCCAAAGGGACGCCCGGCGGTCTCTATTCCGGCGTTATTGAAATAAAGAATGAAACGGTTCAGAAGGAAATCCCTGTTTCACTCACGGTCTTTCCGTTTGAACTGCCGGACGCGCGTTCTTTTTATATGACTAACTGGTGGAGCGGCGGCAATTTCGCAAAATACCACAACGTCGAATACATGAGCGAAGAGTACTGGACTCTGCTCGAAGCTTACATTAAGGACATGGGCGAACACCGTCAAAATGTGATTTTGGCGCAGTGGGTTCCCTCGGCAAACGATCTTGTTCGCGCCAAGCGCGATGAAAACGGCAATTGGGAATTCGACTTTTCGAGGTTTGAACGTCTTCTCCAACTCGCCGAAAAATACGGCGTTGCGGATCGAATTGAACTTGCGCATGTCGGCGGAATCGACAGACAGACGCATCAGGTGAATTTCCGATCGGCGACGGTTGCCGATAAGGACGGAAACAACGTATCTCTCAGCGCGGACGAGTGGCTCGAACCGTCGTTAAAGGCGATCTGCGATTACCTGAAAAAAACGGGCAGACTCGATCGCGCCATGGTGCATGTCGCCGACGAACCGTACCTTCCGGATATTGATTCGTGGCGGGCGGCTTCACAACGCGTCCGAGACATTGCCCCGGACCTGAAACAGATTGACGCTATCGAAACGGTTAATTTCTCAGGACGACTCGACGTGTGGACGCCCAAACTTTCACATTTCGACCGTTGGCGAAAAGCTTTTGAGGCGCGGCGTGGAGACGGCGAATTTTGGTACTACATCTGCTGTCACCCGGTGGGGCCGCACTATCCCAATCGGTTTATGGACCTTCCAAGCTCCAGAATTCGCGTTCTCCACTGGATAAACTATGCCGAAGATCTCGTCGGTTATCTGCACTGGGGATATAACTACTGGCGCGACGACGCGTTTGGCCCGCCCACCGAAACATACGGTCCCGGCGACACGCATATAGTTTACCCCGGCCCCAACGGTCCGCTTGACTCGATTCGTTGGGAACTTGAACGCGAAAGCGCAGAAGATTTCGAATATTTAAAGCTTTTGGAAACAAGCGTTTCAAAATTTAAGAATGAACTTGATCCGGAAAGGGCGTGGATGATTGATCCAACCGGTCGGTCAAAGGAGCTTGCACGCAAAGTTGTTCCCGACCTCGTCCATACGGAGCTTGACGGCTGTAAGATAGAACAGGTTCGTCAAGAACTCGCCGACGAGATTGTCGCCGCGACTGGCGATTTGCGACTGGTCGTCCAAACGTTCCCGGAAGACGGCAAAGAAATCTTTTCCGGTCCAAACCTCTTAGAGGTTTATGGCGTTGCGACTCCTGGCGCCGAAGTCTCTATCAACGGCGAAAAAGTTGAGGTCGACGGCGACGGTTATTTCAAACGTCTTTTCTACCCTCAGGAACTCGGCGCTATGTCTGTCGTTATTACGGCGACTCTTGACGGCAAGACGGTCAAAACCTCGCGCAATTACACGATAAAGTAACTTCCGTCTTTTTAAGACAATAAATGTTAACTTCGGCTCCGATTTCCCGGTAAATTCGGAGCCGTTTTTGTTTGATTTCAGTTCTGTTTATCTCATAAACCAAGCTTTCATACAGTCTAGAATTTGACAGAGGTCGCCTTCGCCTATTACATATGGAACCATCGCGTACAAATAATTCAGGAATGGCCGCGAGTAAACGCCGCGCCTGTAAGCAAACTCCCGATATCCGTCAATATTTTCAGGGTCCTTGACTTCTATACAAACGCATCCTCCCATAATCCTTACCTCTCGAACGCGGTCGTCATGGAACCCCTCAAAAGCGCGCCGAGTAATTTGTTCAATTCTGGCTATCTTTTTTAGATAATTCTCATTTTCAAATACTTCGATAGATTTTAACGCGACGGCGCAAGCTAACGGATTCCCCATAAAAGTCGGCCCGTGCATTAATGCCTTTTGGGGATCAGAATCGTAAAAGGCGCGATAGACTTTTTCATTAGCGACTGTAGCCGCATGACCAATATACCCACCTGTCAACGCTTTACCCAGACATAATATATCCGGTAGAACAAGATCGGCGACAAAGCGGTTCCCTGTGCGTCCAAATCCAGTCGCGACCTCGTCAAAAATTAAGAGAACGCCGTAAGCGTCGCATAGCTCCCGGGCGCGTTTCAGGAAAGCGACGTCGTACATACGCATACCGCCTGCGCCCTGAAGGAGAGGTTCTACAATGAATGAATTCAACTCCTCGCCATATAAAGCAAAAGCTTCTTCAAGAGCCGATATTTCGGTCGGAATATGAATACAGTCAAAACCAGAGCCGCAAAACTTGAGAATATAATGGTAATCTTCGTCGTCGCCGACTTCCATTGTTCTAAATGTATCGCCGTGATATGCGTGTTTCAGGGACAAGACCTTTTTCCTATGGAAAATCCCCTGATTGACGTAAAACTGCAGCGCCATTTTGAGAGCGACTTCAACGGCCACGCTGCCGGAATCGGAAAAGAAAGAATAGTTTAAATCTCCCGGAAGCCAGGTTTCTAATTTATCAGCCAAGTCCTCTACGGGCTGATGGCTTAATCCGGCCAACATAACATGAGAAAACAGATCAACCTGACGTTTAATCGCCTCGGAAAGAACAGGATGCTTGTATCCGTGTATCATGCACCACCACGAGGAAATCGAATCTATTAACCTAGCGTCTTCTGTAAACAGATAGACGCCCTCTGCATCAATAACCTTGTATGGAACTTTAAGATTTTTCATTTGTTGATAAGGTCGCCAAATCGTCATTTTAATACTCCACTTCAGACAGAAAAGAGTCTCTTTAAAGTTTCGACGTCAATATCCAATTCCTTGTCCCCTTCCTGAATGCACGCAAGGCGCTTTATTCCAGTTCTTCTCTCACACATACGCACATTATCTTCTTCCATGACGTCGCCAGGATGAAAACGGTTAAAAATGACGCCTCGAATCGGAATCTTTCTGGCGCGCATATACTCTACCGTCAGCGTGACGCTGTTAATAGCTCCAAGTCCTGATGAAGAAACAATAACACATCCTGACTTAATTTCACTTACAACGTCTTCAAGCCAAATCTCCTGTCCGTCGAAGCGTAACGGACAGACGATTCCTCCGCTCCCCTCGATTACTATATAATCGTAATCGTGACAAAGCGCTTCAAAACAAGATTTAATCACGTCCATCTGAATAGGATTCCCTTCGATACGGGACGCAAGATGGGGAGAAACCGCAGCTTCGTAAACATAGGGACACATGGAAGACAAATCCTGTTCTATTCCTGAGACGTGTTTGACAAACGCCGCGTCGCCCGGAATAAGAGCGCCGTCATGATCGCGCGCATTGCCGCTCATCGCCGCTTTATAATAAGCGCATGAATAGCCGGCGGCATGCAATTCTTTGATAATCAGCGAACTAACGTACGTTTTTCCTACGTCAGTTCCGACCCCGGTTACAAACAATTTTTTTGCAGTCAACTTCTTTTCTACCCTTATCCTATATAGACTAAGTCTGTTTGTTTATCTACTTATTTGTCGTCTAAAAACATGTGACAAATCGTTTTCACCAAACGCCCCATAGACGCCAACGCAATTATTTAAGACGGTCAATTTGGCATACCAAGTACAGTAAACAAACATCTTGTATCTTTTTCAATTATTAAAAAACGGTCCTGAAAAGAACAGCGGCTACAGTTTACACTCAAGACAACATTCGTCAACTTATCTTTTTTAGAAGTTTACATTTTTATTTAGAAGCAAAACTTTTTTCAAAAACATGATTATTATATGTAATTGAATAACAAAAGACCGGATCGGAACAGCAATGAAAACGTAAAAGAGTCCAACAGAACAATTGAGGAACAACGCCGAAAAATACGCGAGGGGACAACCTGCAAAGAACTAACGAGAAAGTAACAGGAATCTGCATAAAAGAACGCGTTGAATCGTAAAGAGTATTTGAAAGAAAAGATTACGCAGATCGAAGAACTTTCCTTGTCGGCTATCAAGCCGTACGAAAAGAACCCGTGCAAGAACGACAGAGCCGTAAACGGAGTTGCCGAATCGATTAAACGATTCAGGTTTCAACAGCCGATCGCGAACGTCCGATATGACTGAATAGTTTAAACAACGCGGCGAGAACGATTTCTCGCTCTCGCCAGCAGCCCCTACTCGTTTAACAGAGTCAAAAAACCGCGATGTAAATCAGAATTAGCGGTTATTAAAAGCGGCTGAACAGCCAAGTCGTACGGGCGCCCGTCGGTATGCGTAACTAAACCGCCAGCTTCGAGAGTTAATAGAATTCCGGCGGCTACGTCCCAAGGGTGCGCGCATTGGCAAATATTGCAATCAAAACGGCCGGCGGCGACATAAGCGATATTTAAAGCAGTCGAACCGGTCCGTCTGATAGCCTGACAGATAAACGCGCAACGTTCAAAAGCCAAATAATCGGGAGAATCAGGGGTCGTTTGTGTCGGAAAGGAAATAGACGTCAACGCATACATAGGACGCACAACGCCGCTGGTACGCAGCCGAACGCCGTTCAAATACGCGCCCTGTCCCTTTTCTGCGGTAAAAAGATCGCCCGAGTTCGGATTATAGATAACGGCGCATAGAATATCGTTGCCGCGGCATAGCGCGATGGAAACGCAGAAAAACGGAACGCCATGAACGAAATTCGTGGTGCCGTCGAGCGGATCGACAATCCATGTATATGGCAAGTCGCTTGGAGCCTTGCTCCCGCACTGATATTCCTTAAGCATCTTACAACGGGGAACGGCCGAATTGTAGTTTCCCCCAAACGAGGGGGTCGCCCCTTGCGACTCTTCGCCCAAAAAGAAGTGATCCGGAAACGCCGTGAGAAGAATATTCTCAATACAACGCTGAGACGCGACGTCGGCCTCTGTCACCAAGTCGGCGGGGCTCTTTTCGCGATATCCGACTCTCCCTAATTTTTCCCTTAAAATCTCGCCCGCGGCTAAGGCCGCGCGTTTCGCTTGTCGTAAAAATTCAGACGTCATTTTGAAATCTTAACGTATCGAAAAGAAGAACCCTGCGCCGTTAAATCTGCCGACAAAACGACAGGGTCCAACTTACCTTCTCAAGCTCTATTTAAATTTATGCCATTCGGCAACGGCAAGTTCGTCGCAACGTTCATTTTCAGGATGCCCGGAATGTCCTTTTATCTTGGAAAACTCAACTTTGTGAGAAGCTGCAAGATCGTCCAGACGTTTCCACAAGTCAACGTTCTTAACTTCAACCCACTTACTTCCGTCCTTGCGTTTCCATCCGTTCTTTTTCCAAGATTTGCTCCAAGTCGACAAACCGTTAAGGACATACGCGCTGTCGCTGACGATCCGAACGGAAACGCTGCGATTCAATGAAGACAACCCCTCGACAACCGCCTGTAATTCCATGCGATTGTTTGTCGTCTCGCTTTCTCCGCCAGAACGTTCCAGTTCTCTTCCAGTCGGTAAATGGCGCAAAATAAAAGCCCAGCCGCCGGGTCCGGGATTGCCGCTGCAAGCGCCGTCTGTATATAGAATAACTTCCGGTTCGTCTGCCATTCTTTCTCCTGACCGGTGATATCGGAGTCGAATTCCCGCGGGCGCCTATCGGGAATTTCAAGGCGATCCCACAAACTGCGTTTCATTTTACAGCGCCGACGTTATTCTGCAAGGCGACAGCCTCCGACTCCCATCGTTTCGCTCTTAACTGCGCTGGTCTACGGGAAAACTCTGCTCCGAAAAAAACTTCAAAGAGTCGCGCTATTGCGAAGGACAGATCCGTCTACTCAGCCTCAATTATTCTCATCGAATTCTTGATTCGAGCAGCGCTCGTATCGTCGTTTCCGTTCTCCTACCACCCGCGATTCCCCATAGGGCCGCGTCCGTCGCGGTCGTTCCTCATTCCAAACGGCTGCCTTTCCGATCCGACTCCGGTAAACCGATTAAACGCGTTTACCTCGGCGGAATCGTCGCCATATCTGTTTTGAAACAGAGCGCGCGTCCTCATGAGAACAACCTCCGATAAGCCGTCCAACGATCGCGAGTCGTTTAGCTCAGAAAGAGTCGCGGCCGCGGCCGCGTAATCTCCACGACTCGCAGCAACCCAAGCGGAGCCGACCGTTCCCAAGGCGTCGTTTCGGAGACTTTGCCCAGAACTGGACGTAATATCCGCAAAAATGCGCTCCGCTTCGTCGACGTTTTTCTCTTCGACGTACGCTAGCGCTAATTGACGTTTTGCGCGGGAAGTCCAGTATTTATCTTCGGGGAAATATTCGCCGACGCTCTTCCATGCGTCAACCGTTCCCACTTGAAGCGCAAACACGTATTGTTCTTCAACGGAATTCTGCTTGAGAATCGTTAGCGCGGGTTCTACGTCCTGAGCGGCGACGACGCAATTCTTGAGTAACAGCGCTCCGCCGCCTACCAAGAAAGCCGCCAGCGTCAGAGCCGCGCCAATGAGGATGTTTCGGCGGTTCCAAAGTCTTACGTTCTTGCGCCGTTTCTCGTCCAATCGAACAATGCTGGTCTGCCATTCAGACGATAAGTTGGTCGCATGCAAAACGCTTTGGAAAACGTCGCGATCCGACTCCGTTTGAAAAAAACCCGCGTTCGAAGAGTCGCTGCTGAAAACCTCCAAACTGCCGGCGGCGTCTTTCGACTGCTCTCCGCCGATCGGCGCATCCTCTGTCTGCTGAGAAGCGACGTACTCGCGGCGCGCCTCCGTTAGTCGGTCGAGCAGATCGTCCATCGATTTAGGGCGATCGTTCGGATTCTTTTCTAGCATCGAATGAACGAGATCAACCAACGCCTTCGGCGCGTCGGGACGAAGCTCGGAAATTGGACGCGGACGTTCGTTGAGATGCTTTAAGACGACGGCAAGCGGCGTTTCACCGTGAAAGGGCGGCGTTCCCGTCAACATCAGATACGCGGTAACGCCAAGAGAATAAATATCGCTGCGAGGATCCAGTTTCTGACCGCGCGCCTGTTCAGGACTCATATAGAGGGGCGTTCCCAACGCGACGCCTGTACGCGTAAGCGTCGTCGTCGCGAGAGTGGTCTCCGTCGAACCGGCAAAGTGAGCCAGTCCAAAGTCGACAACCTTTAAAACGCCATTTGAATCAATAAGGACGTTTTCGGGCTTAACGTCTCGGTGAATCAAATTAAGATCGGCGGCGCGTTTTAACGCGGAAGCAATCTGTTCGAGAGCGGCAAACGTCTGCATTACGGTCGTGTGCCCGCTGCGGCGCAAAAACTGCGACAGACTCAGACCGCCGACATATTCCTGCGCAATAAAACGGTATGTTTTCGCAACACGTTTGCGCCCAACTTTTGTCTTCTCCTGATCGACTAACTCGCCAACTTCATAAATACGAACAATATTCGGATGTTCCAAACGCGCGGCGGCTCGAGCTTCCTGGAGAAAACGCTTGACGTATTTCTCATCGTTTGCAAGTTCGTCTTTGAGAATTTTCAACGCGACGGGACGGCTCAACGATATTTGTTTGGCCAAAAACACGTCGGAAGTCGCGCCTCCGCCAACGCGACGCTCAATGCGATAATCGCCCAAAGTCCGACCGCAAAGAGATTCTCGCATCGGGTCGACGTCGGTAGTTCGTTCGTCCATGGCTTATCCTTCAATCAAATCCTCTAATCGGGGAAAAACTATGCTTCTACCTAATTAGAACCCGCCGGCGTTCAATAGGCGCCGAAAAAAGTTAGAAGGTCAGTTTTACAAGTCCGTCTTTCGAGACGAAATTCTTCTCGATTCCCATTTCTTTGACCCACGCGCGCGTTTCCAGAGTTTTCCACGGACCGGTATTAGGTCCCTTCCCTCCTTGATTGTTCTCCCAAAGCCAGTCGGGAGTAGGCCAAAGACAAACCGACGGATCGACGATATCGTAGAATTCCCGGCGAACGCCCTGCTGACCATGATGAGCCATTTGGACAAAATCGCAGTCGAGCGTTTCTTTGCTTTGCAGCGCGGCCAATCGATCGCCCGCCTCTTTACCAAGATCGCCAAGAATGAGGATCGACTTTTCGTCGACGTCAAGCCGGAACGTGATTGAAGAATTATTGATCGCATTCATCGTCAATGAGAGATCGTAATCGTTAAGACACTTAATCACTGTCGATCCGAATTGAAACGTCTCGTTGACTTCCGGAGCGCGGGCATTCCCCTGAAAATGCTTGAGTTCGTCGAAAATCCGCGCCGCATACGTCGACTTTTCATGCTCCAGAATCCAGTCAAGATCAGGGAAGTTGTAGTACAGTTTGTCAATTTTGATTTCATCCGGTTTCCGGACAATAATCTCGCCAATTGCCCCGCAATGGTCGTAGTGCGCGTGAGTTAAAAACC
Source organism: uncultured Planctomycetota bacterium (assembly GCA_902786505.1). Lineage (GTDB taxonomy): Bacteria > Planctomycetota > Planctomycetia > Pirellulales > Thermoguttaceae > RUG369. Next base: position 23,163 of record CADACS010000015.1, read on the forward strand.
AAGCGTCTACTTTGCCCCCGCATTCGCGTTTAATCAGATCTATTAGATAAGGAGCCTCCTTGTCCCAACCTCCGTCGAACACAACCGTCTGACCGTTGTCAGCGCGATAGACATACCCCATCATCTGCGCGGGTTGCTGGCGCGGAATCTGCCACAACGTCCCTTTAGGAGAAGACGGACTCTTCGAAAAAGACGCCTCGATCACGTTAGTAACCGGCGAATACTCGGCGCCATAGCAAACCAGACCGGATTTTAGCGCAAACGGCGCGAACAAACTAAGAGACAAAAAAGCGCGGCGATCCATGACGGACTCCTAAATATGCCAAGCCCCCGATCTCGTCTAAGCCGCGATCGGGAGCGACAATTAAAAAGCGAAAGAACAGACTTACAGGAGAATTTTAATAAGCCCGTCTTTCATAACGTAATGGGTTTCAACGAGCAGTTGGTCCATCCAAGCGCGCGTTTCCAAAGTCGCCCAAGGACCGGAACCGTACCCTTTACCCGAATCAACGTGCCACAGCCACTTCGGCGTAGGCCACAAACCGACCTTCGGCTTGACCAAGTCGTAGAATTCCCGCTTAACGCCGTTCTGACCGTGGTGCGCCATTTGGCAAAAATCGCAGTTAAGGACGTCGGCGCCTTGCAATTCGGCGACGCGGTCGCCGCCTTCCCGCCCAAGATCGCCCAAAATCAGAATCGATTTGCCGGCTACGTCGAGGCGGAAAGTAATCGACGAATTATTAATCGAATTCATCGTGAGATTCGTATCAAAGTCGTTCAAGCACTTGATCTTCAGAGGACCAAACTCGAAAACTTCATTGACTTCGGGCGCGCGTTTAGCGCCTTCGTACTTCGCGAGTCCTTCAAAAATGACCTTCGTCTCGTCCTTACTGCCGGGCTCAGTTTTGTCCAACCATTCCTGAGACGGGAAATTGTAATACAGATTCTTTATCTCCAATTCGCCCTGATGTTTCTGGGCATACTCCGCGATACAACCGCAATGGTCGATATGCGCATGTGTCAGGAACCACGCGTCAATTTTACCGCCGCATTCCTTTTTAACGAGATCCACAAGGTACGGAACGTCCTTTCCGTAACCTCCGTCGAAAACGACGGTATGCCCCGTCGACGTTTTCAGAACGTACGCCATCTTCTGCGGCGTCTCAATGTCGGGCAACTGCCAAAGAATCGCCTGAGGATTCTCAGGATCTTCCGCGTAGGAGGCGATAATCGCCGGGTCTTTCGTCGAATAATCGAAGCCGACTTTTGCTTGAACAGTTCCCGACTTTAACGCGATCGGCGCCACAAGTCCTAACGACAAAAAGGTTCTACGATCCATTTATATACTCTCCAACAACGGACTGAAACAAAACGAAAGGCGCCGGCTGATCGCAAGCGCCATTCAAACAACCTTTCACGGTAGAATTATATCAAAAAAGGCGGCAAGAAAAAACGGCGCTGGAATAAAAAGCCCAATTTTTCCAAGCCTAAACTAAACTGCAAGGAAAACGCGTGAGTTAAACGAGTCTGAAACAGGCCGACGATACCTTATGACGGCGGTTCTGTCAAACCATTGGAGATTGAATAAAACAAAGCTCGAACGGACAGCGTTTAATCCGCTCGAGCTCTTATATTCTGAAAACAGCTTACGCGCCGGCCTACTCCGTCCAATCCCGCCAAAGAGGCGCAGGCGCGCCCAAGGCCGCCGTGATCGCGCTAATTGTCGCCGCTTCGCTTTCCGTAATAACGCCGTCGTCGGCAACGCACTGATAGAAAGCGCGAAGGAGTTCGCGTTTTACCGTCGGAGCAGCCCTCATCAAGTCGTTTAACGCGCGGCTGAACGCGCCTAACGAACACTCGGAAGCAGGAACGAGCCGTACGTTTCCCGTAACGACCGAAGCGCCCGCGTTGAAAGCTTTAACTTCGTCGCCCGACTCTAACGCGCCTTCGTGCGCCAGATAGGATAGAACGATTCCAAATTGTCCCGCGACTGAATCAAACGTCTTATAGGCGATCTTCGGTTCGGTCGCAAGGCGGAAATACAGATCAAGTTCACGAATAGTCGACGCCTGCAGGGCGTATTCAAAAATATCGAGCTGCCCGTCGGCGTTGCAAAGATCGATTACCGTTTGACGAAAAACGAGATACTCGGCCGGTTTCATCGTCTTAAGGAGCGGAGTAGCCTTACGCGCGACGACCAGTCGAGTCGCGTCGCCAAGTCGGCTCAACATGGACCACGCAACCCCCAGTTTCGGATAAAGATACTTCTCCGTCCTGAGGATAATATCGCGCTGAGCTTTGATCTCGTCCCCAGAGTTCCCCATAAGGATAACGTAAAAGGACGCTTTCGCCGCTTCAAGATCGCACAGAAACGAGTCTAATTCGTCCGGTATCTTCTCTAAAACGGCGTCAGCAACCTTCACTTTCCTTGGCGCGCCGTCAAGCTGGGCCGAGGCAGTTCGCGGGCTCTTAATGACATTTTCAAACGACGAACCGTAAATTTGCTCCCGCGAGAACCCCAAATGCTCCGAACGAGGTCTCTCCTGAACAGGCGGAACCTCAACCTTACTGAAATACTGAGCGTCAGGAGCCGCCACTTCTTCGGAAGCCAAGCCGGCCATAAGCGAACTGGCGGCGGCTTTCGGGGCGCGGCCCATTATACGGTCGAGAGGATTTGGTCGAGCGCCTGTTTCAGTAGTCTGACTGAAATCCGCCCAGTTGTTCTTTGGAACATATTTGGGAAAATTCCCGTCGAAGGTAGGATCGATTGCCTTGATCCGGTCTACAAGAGGCGGATGCGTTTGGAAAAGCGACTGCAGGAAACCAGCCTTAAAAACGCTCCCAAAGAACAAGTGGGAAGCCTGAACCGAATTATGGTTGGAAATCTGCGAACCAAGATTCGGACAACCGATTTTTTTCAGAGCGCCGGCAATCCCATCCGGATTCCGTGTAAACTGCACCGCAGACGCGTCTGCAAGGTATTCGCGTTGACGCGAAATCGCGGCGCGAATCAAATTGCCGAAAAAGACCCCGACATACCCTATGATCAACAGGGCTAGCGCGACGAGAAAAACAATAAGGATAATAGCGGTTCCGGAAGAACCTTTGTCCTTGCTGCTGGAACGTGAATCGGTATAAAACGACAGATGATACGTCGTTCGCAAGACAACGGCGGCCATCATCGCAATCAGTTCCAATCCGAACAGATACCCAATGAGTTTCGTGTTGATGCGTACGTCGTTATTGACGATGTGACTGAACTCGTGGGCAATTACCCCCTGCAATTCATCGCGCGTCAAATAATCCATCGTTCCGCGAGTAACGCAAACGGCGGCGTTTTCAGGGCTCGTTCCGATAGCGCACGCGTTAATACTCGGTTCGTCGTACATAATGTAGACGCGTGGAACGGGCGTGCCCGCGGCTAAGGCAATCTCCTCGACGACGTTATACAGGCGCTGCTCGCGAGGATCAGAAGAACCGCGAGGCACCGTTTTTCCCCCCAACGAGAGCGCAATCCCATCCGGTCCCTCTTTGTTCAGTTGGACAATTTTGCCTAACGCAACAAGGGTGACAAACAAACTGACCAAAAGCAGGTCAATTAAGAGAAGCCCCGGTTGATTCAAAAGGTGATAAACAAAATCGTCTTTATGAGAGTCGGCGGTTATAGAAACCACGCCAATCACGACGCAATGGATAAGAAAAGCGGTGAGGAACAGCCCTACTATGAACAGAAGGACTAATAAAACCGTTTGCGAGCGCGCTTTATCTTGCCTTTGAAAAAAGTCCATCGCCGCGAAAACCTCTTTCCGAACAAAATGTCACTATTCGCCGCATATAGAAAGGCGTCGTTTCTATATGCGGCACATAAAACAATTTAGAAGGACACCTTCGGCGCCTCGCGCTCGCCTTGATCGGCGATTTCAAACAGCGCGGCTTCGCCAAAGTTGAAAATGCCGGCGACAATATTGGAGGGGAACACTTCCCGCTTCGTATTGTACTGGGTCGCGGCGTCGTTATACCCTTGACGCGCAAATCCAATTTTGTTTTCCGTCGACGTCAGTTCTTCCTGCAGCGCAAGCATGTTCTGATTCGCTTTCAAGTCGGGATAAGCTTCGCAAACGACGAGCAAACGTCCCAAAGCGCCCGTCAAAGCGCCCTCGGCGGCGTTAAGCTTTTCCATAGAAGCAACGTCGCCAGGTTGGGCGGCAGCCTGCTGACTGGCGCCAACTGCGGCGCCGCGCGCGCGAACGACGGCTTCAAGCGTCTGCGATTCATGCTTCAAGTACCCTTTGACCGTTTCCACAAGATTCGGAATGAGGTCGTAACGGCGTTTCAGCTGAACGTCAATTTGCGAAAAAGCATTTTTGTAACGGTTCCGCAGTTTGACAAGCCCGTTGTAAACGCCGACGCCCCACGCGAAAATGCAGATACAGACAAACAGCAAACCGAGAACAATGACCAGAGCGATAACTCCTGCGCCAACACCACTCATATCGCGCCTCCTTTTCGACAAAAACGCCGTAAAGATTGAAAATCTCCCAAACGAACGTTCGTCTAACGCTTGATTACACGTAACGTTCAAACACAACATGCGCCGATTATACCCATCTGACGTCTTCTCTGCAAGCGCCGCGACGAAAAATCGCCTCATATGTCGTCATAATCTTTTAGCGACGGCGACGTCTGACGGTTTCAGGGCAGCCTTGCCGCCCCTTCGCGTACCGAACGGCGTTTTTGCAAGGCGCTCAACATGGCTGACGTCGCGGCGTCAAAACTTCTTTTCGCTTATTAGACGGCAATTATTTTTCAGGAAAAAGCGATCCTGACGACTAATTGTCTGCGCGCGTTTCACGGGGTAAAGCGCTCTTGGAATCTTTTTTGTTAAAAATCCGAAACATTTTTGAAAAAGCACAGTTTAACAGACCAAAGGAATTAAAAAGAACGAGTGATTGACGCCCCGTTTTTCACAGGTTCAAAAACAGTTAGAACGACGTCGCGTAAACACGCGTCGCGATATGTTCGCAACGTTAAAAGCGTACGCGAATCCGTATGAACAAGGAAACACAAAAATGAAAAAGACACTCGCTATTGCATTCGCTCTCGTTATGTCCGCGGCGACCGTGGCTTTCAGCCAAGATGAAAACGGCCGTAACGCGCGTCGCCCCGGCGGCAACTTCCTCGCCGCGGCTCGCACTGAGGACGGAAAAATCGATCTCTCTAAGTTGCCAGAACAGACGCCGGCTCAGCGCAAAGAAGCGTTGAAAAACGCCGACAAAGACGGCGACGGGTTCCTCACCCCCGAAGAAATGCGCGACGCGTTCCCGGGTCGCGGCAATCGCGGCGGTCAGAACGGCGCCCCCGGCGCGCGCGGAGGATTCCCCGGCGCTCCCAATGGCGGCCCCGGGGCGGGAGCTCCACGCGCCCCCTTCTTTGGCGGAGCTATGACGGACGGCAAACTTGATCTCTCCAAACTGCCGGAACAAATGCCGCAAGAGCGCAAAGACGCGATGCAAAAGGCGGATAAAGACGGCGACGGATTCCTCACC
>CADACS010000015.1:28724-30202 GCA_902786505.1 uncultured Planctomycetota bacterium
CCGGAACAAATGCCGCAAGAGCGCAAAGACGCGATGCAAAAGGCGGATAAAGACGGCGACGGATTCCTCACCATGGAGGAAATGCGCGAACTGTTCCCGAATCGCGGCCCCCAAGGCGGCTTCGGTCAGCCTGGCTTCGGCTTCGGACAACCCGGCTTCGGTCAGCCCGGTTTCGGCTTCGGACAACCCGGTTTTGGCGGTCCTCAACGCGGTCCCTTTGGCGACGCCATGACAGACGGCAAACTTGATCTCTCCAAACTGCCGGAACAAATGCCGCAAGAGCGCAAAGACGCGATGCAAAAGGCGGATAAAGACGGCGACGGATTCCTCACCTTCCTCACCATGGAGGAAATGCGCGAACTGTTCCCGCGTCCTCGGTTCCGTTTCCCGGAGGGAAGAAAGCCCGACTTCGTCAATGACGATAACGCGATTGTAATCGACAAACTTGTTGAAGCGCTCAAGGCCTGTGATAAGAACAGCGACGGAATCATCGACGAAGAGGAACAAAAAGCTATGGCGGAAACCGCTCGCGAAAAGTTCGGCTTCTCGCTGCAGATGTATATCCAAAACGTTCTCGGCGCGCCGGGCGCCTTTGGCATGGGAATGGGCCCCGGGTTCGGCATGGGTATGGGGTCCGCGCCTCAGTGGGGTCAACCGGGATTCGGCGGCCCCGGAATGGGACAGGGCCCCCGTCGAGGCGGAGATCGCGGTCCTCGCGGCGACCGTCAATGAGATAGAGAACTAGTCTCCGCCGCGGCCGACGTTTCATTTTGCCTAACCAAGCTGCGGCGAAGACGGTGGAAGTTTGCGATTCTTTCGAAGAGGAGAGAACGGTTCGCTCTTTCGAAAGAGAAGCCCCGGCGTAGATTTTCTGCGTCGGGTTTCTTTTTTTGGTTTGCGTGTTTTACTTCTTAGCAAATCACGCGATTCGATATAAGAATTCTCGAGCCTTTTTCTATTGCTCAGCTTTTCCCTTCTCTTTTCATTTCTCACGCGTCTAATAACGTATATGCTCAAATCAAGTAAACGCCTGCTGAGTTTTTTATGTAATTTCTGTTTTGAACATATTCGGTTCGGCAAAACGGCGTCAGGCTAGTCGGGCGACGGTTAGAAATCCGTCCTCCTTGTTAATCGAAGCTTTATCCACATCACGTTAGGCAGTTCTTTCCCAATAGCGTTTAGAAAGTCCTATTAGAGCTTTTCATATTGACTTTTTTTCTAAAAAACGCTACCGTCATGCCCCTGAAGTAACGCTGTCCATCGGGCAGAAATTATATCCAAAAGAACATGAAAAAGCCCCCTTTTTACGAAGATGAACGCCAACGGTCGAAACAATTCTGATTCCGCCTTTGTCTGCCGCTGTTTGCGCTATTTTGCGGTTCTAATTGTGGGCTTATCCTGTATTGGATGCGTCTCGGGATACGCAAGGCGTCTGACTGACATACGCAGAGATTATTATGATCTGCGCGACGTCGAAT
>CADACS010000016.1:0-11118 GCA_902786505.1 uncultured Planctomycetota bacterium
AGAATTACTATTCTGGGTATGCCATGAGTTCAAACAGACTACAATTTGTCAATAATGCTTTAACGAATACCAATCTTACTCAGGACTCAGATTGGAGGTATCTTAAAGATGGCTTGATCGCCGTTACCAATGAGCTACACTCATCCGGCCAGCCGTTGACACAACTGAACATTGATTTTGGCGGTAATTGAGTTTGAAGGAGAACTTGCCATGACTTTCACGACTGCCTTTCTTGCCACCGCCGTTCCTTTTCGACCCGACATGGAACGCCGCTAAGATAATCCGACGAGGACAATCCGATCCGAATCTGCGAGTGGAATGTTCCGTGGATAACATCCCGATCTTCATCCGTATCAGGTAAAACTGCCAGAAAGAATTTCGAGCGGGAACTAATCGTCCGTTTTCGCCAAATCATGCCGTTCAGCAATCGGAAAATATGGTAAAATAGCGGCGCACGGCGATGAATGTACTGGAAGGCATAGAGGCGTTTAAGGACGGGTTGATGTGGATCGGCCTGTCGGCGATGCCGATATGCGCGGCGAGGGAGTGGTGCGGATGAACCAAAGTTGAAAGAGAAGATGATGAAAAGAATGATGTTGATGTTTGCCGTTTGTGCAGCGGTGGTAGCTGTCGCGCACTCGTATGACAAGACATTAGAGGTGGGGTTCGTGAGACCGCCCGGTTCGGCGCGGCCGCATGTCTACTACATGATCATGAACGGCAACATGTCGAAGGAATGCATCACCGACGACTTCGAGGCGATGGCGAAGGTCGGCATCGGCGGCGTGCTTGTTCTTGATGTAGGATGTTTCATCCCGGCGGGACCGGTCGTGTTCGCCTCGCCCGAGTGGTACGACATCATGCTCCATCTCCACAACGAGGCGAAGCGTCTCGGCATCGAGGTGACGTTCCCGAACTGCGCCGGATGGTCGAGCTCCGGCGGACCATGGCTCAAGCCGGAACACGGGATGAAAACCGTCGTGTTCACCGAAACGCGCGCTGCGGGCGCGAAGCGGTTCTCCGGCGTCCTGCCGCGCACGAAGAAGGACAACGGCTTCTACGCGGACATCGCGGTCCTCGCCTACCCGACGCCCGTGAAGGGCGCGGTGCTCACCGACCTCAAGAGCAAGATCGGCGCGGATCGACAGATGTTCAAGCGTGATACGGCGGAGTTTGCGCCTGAGCAGATGGTCGCGAAGGAACGCATCATCGATTTGACGAAAAAGATGTCGCCGGACGGCAAGCTGGAGTGGGACGTCCCTGCCGGGAGCTGGACGATCCTGCGCATCGGCTACGCCTGCAACGGACGCCGCAACCACCCCGCCTCGAACGGCGGCTGCGGACTGGAGGTGGATAAGCTTTCCGCCGCCGCGATGGATGTCCATTTCGAGGGGCTCATCGGACCTCTCTGCCGCCGCCTCGGCGTGTCCGCCGCTACGGACAACTCGGTTGGCTTCACCGCCGCGCACATCGACAGCTACGAGGTCGGATGTCAGAACTGGACGCAGGGCCTCGACAAGACATTCGAGCAGCGGATGGGGTATTCGATCCGGCCATACCTGCCCGTCCTCGCCGGACGCATCGTCGGAAGTGTTGACGAGACGGAGCGGTTCCTCGAGGACTTCCGCCGTCTGCTCGCCGACCTCTTCGCCGAGAACTACGCTGGACGCTTCACTGAACTGTGCCACAAGTACGGCCTCAAGAGTTCGCTGGAACCCTACGGCAACAGCAATGCGGACAACCTCCAGTATGGACAATCCATCGACGCGCCGATGACGGAGTTCTGGAGCAGCGTGAAACACGGCGACCACCACGTCGGCGGCACGGGCAACACGATCGCGGCGTGCCTCGCGCACGTGTGGGGTCGGCGTTACGCCGGGGCGGAGGCGTTCACTGCGGCTCCGCAGAACGGTGGATGCTGGCTCACGACGCCGTTCTCCATCAAGGCGCAGGGCGACCGCGTGTTCGCCGCCGGCGTGAACCGCATCGTCTATCACCGCTACGCCTGCCAGCCGTGGCCGGGCAACAAGTACCTTCCGGCCATGACGATGGGACGGTGGGGAATCCACCTTGAGCGCACGCAGACGTGGTGGCCCCTGGCGTCCGACTGGTTCCGCTACCAGAGCCGCTGCCAGTGGATGCTCCAGGAAGGGCGGTTCGTCGCGGACGTCCTGTGCTGGTGCGGCGAGGAGGCGCCCAACGGCTCGCAGACGCGGATCAACCTGCCGAGGGCGAACGGCGTCAAGTACGACCTCTGCGCGACGCGGGCGGTCGAGCTGCTGAAGGTGAAGAACGGCAAGGTCGTGGTGCCGGGCGGCGTGGAATACGAGTTGCTGGTGCTGCCAAATACGGACACGATGAGCGAGAAGATGCTGAAGAGGATTGGCGAGTTGGTCGATGCGGGCGCGAGAGTCGTCGCGCAGCGGCGTCCGGTCCGCGCGCCGGGCCTTGGTAGGGCGGTCGCCCCGCGACCGCCGTCGGACGGCACGGGGTGCCGTCCCTACCGTGCCCTCGTTGATTCCGTGTGGGCGAAGGGCGTGATGGAGTGCAGCGTTGCGGATGCCCTGGTGAAGTTGGGCGTGAACCCCGATTTCCTCACGGACGCGGAGGACGTGACGTGGATCCACAGGACCGGTAGGGCGCGATCACCGAGTGCGCCGTCGCACGTTGACTGGTATTTCGTGGCGCAGTACAACGAGATTGACTCGACGTTCGAGGCGTCGTTTCGCGTGACCGGGCGGACGCCCGAGATCTGGGACGCCGTCACGGGCGAGCGGCGTTCGGCGGAGGTGTGGCGCGAGGAGAACGGGCGCACCTATGTCACGTTCAACTTCAAGCCGAGCGGATCGGCGTTCGTCGTGTTCCGCGAGAAGAGCACGGGCACGCATCTTGTGAAGGCGGAGGTCTGCATGGCGGCGGAAAATAAGGCAGAAGCTCCCAAGCCGAAGCACACGCTCGTGATCAAGAAGGCGGAGTATGGCCTCTTCCCCGGCATGGAGGTTCCGCCCGGCGGAATTACCGACAAGCACCGGATCGACGTGACGAAACTTCTTGCGGACCGAGTCAAGGACGGCACAATCAACGTCGATGTGGGCGTCGGTCTCGCCCGGCGCGATCCGGCCTTCCGGTTCCACAAGATCACGCGCATCGAATACGAATACGACGGCGTGACGTACAAGGTGGATCGCGGCGAAGGTGCGCGGTTCCGGGTGCCCGACAACGCGGCGCTCCGGGAACCGGAATGGGAATGGCGCGACGGCAAGGTGCTGGCATGGAAACCGATCACGGCGAAGCTGAGCGATACGCGCCTTGATATCGGAGGTCTTGCCGCCGCCTTCGACGATCGTCGTGGAGTCTTTGGAAACGACGATGCTCTTGGCGGTTCCAAGATCGGCGAGGGTAAGGGATTCGGGCGAACGGCCGAGGCTTTCGAAGAGGACTTCGCCGCCGGTCAGGATACCGATATCTTCGAGCATGGCCTTGCGGCGATCGCCGTAACCGGGCGCCTTAACCGCGCAGACCTTCAGACCGCCGCGCAGACGGTTGATAACGAGGGTCGCGAGCGCTTCGCCGTCGACGTCTTCAGCGACGATGAAGAGCGGACGGCCGCTGTTGACGACCGCTTCGAGGATCGGAATGAAGTCCTTGATATTGGAGATTTTCTTTTCGAAGAGGAGGACGTACGGATTTTCCAGTACGCATTCCATCTTCTGCGTGTCGGTAACGAAGTAGGGGGAGAGGTATCCGCGGTCGAACTGCATTCCTTCGACCCACTCGACTTCGGTCTTGAGGGACTTGCCTTCGTCGACGGTGATGACGCCGTCCTTGCCGACCTTTTCCATAGCGTCGGCCAAGAGGCCGCCGATTTCGGCGTCGTTGTTCGCGGAGATCGAACCGACTTGCGCGATGCTTTCTTTGCTGTCCTTAACGGAGACGGCCATCTTCTTGAGTTCGGCGACAACGTCGGCGACCGCTTTGTCCATCCCGCTCTTCATGTGGAGCGGATTGACGCCGGCGACGACCGCCTTCATGCCTTCGTTGAAGATCGCTTCCGCCATAACGGTCGCGGTCGTGGTTCCGTCGCCGACGACGTCGCTCGTTTTCGAAGCGACTTCGCGGACCATTTTGGCGCCCATGTTTTCATAAGCGTCTTCCAGGTCGACTTCCTTCGCGACGGTTACGCCGTCTTTGGTAACCAAGGGGGACCCGAAACTTTTTTGAATGATAACGTTGCGTCCGCGCGGACCAAGCGTAACTTTAACGGCGCTCGCCAATTTGGAGACGCCGCGACGGAGCGCTTCGCGTGCTTCTTGATTGAAAGCAATCATCTTAGCCATTGCAATATTCCTTTATACTGGTTTGTATCTTAATAGTTAACGTAACGGCGCGAACCGACCTGAAGCGAACGAACCGAAAGCCGTGAAGAAGAGACGGCGAACGGATCGGGACGCCAACGGCCGCCGCGCGAATCGGCGCTCATTTGATGATCGCGAGGATATCGCTTTCACGCATGAGGAGGAATTCGTCTTCGCCGAATTTGAAATCTTCGCCCGCGTAAGAGAGGAAGAGGACGCGATCGCCTTCTTGAACTACGAATTTGCTGCGAGAGCCGTCGTCAAGAATGCGCCCGTCGCCGATGGAAACGACTACTCCGCGAGACGGCTTGTTTTTAGCCGTTTCGGGAAGATAAAGCCCGCCGGCCGTGCGCTCTTCAGATTCGTCGCGACGAACGACGACGCGATCGCCGAGAGGTTGAAGCTTCATACCGCAGCATTGATTTTCCGTAGCGGCGTCGCACTTTTTCTTAGCCATTTTTATACTCCTACTGGATCTTACTCTTTATAACGCGGCTCGACGCGTCGAGTCGCGCCGTCCTGAATAAAATTGCTTGCGATATGGGCGCCGTCTTTCTCGAAGGGCCGCCGCACAGCGGCGTGACGTCGAATCGCGGAACGATAATTTTTAATGCAAATAAGACGCCAAAGCGTTTTTTAAGTAGAAAAAAAAGAAGGAACGTTGCTATTCCTGAAATTTCAGGAGAATCGCGTTCCTTCTTCCTATATCTTCCCTTGCGGTCGAGCGCCGTTTGCCAGGCGTATTGACAGACGCCGCAGCCAGAAATCCGTAAAAATTTGACGTCCTATTAAGGTGGTAAAGCCAAAATGGCAGTTTGCGTTCTTTGCGCGGTTTAGGCGGTCTGCTGTTCTTCCTCTTCGTCTTTGTACCGGGAAGGGACGGGCAAACCTGTCTTTTTGTACTCTTCAAGGAACGGTTCGAACTCGACGTAATGGATCGTTTGGAATCCAAATTCCTGAGCCGCTTTTACATTGTCTTCGAGGTCGTCGATGAGAAGGACTTCGTTTGGAAGCAGATCGGGGAGCTCCGTCTTGGCCTCTTCTAAGGCGATCTGATAGATTTCGGGGAACGGCTTGAGGGCCTTAACTTGAAAACTGGCGAGTTTGTGTCTGGGGAAGAAGTCCCAAATGCGGGGAAACGCCGTTTCAAGATAGCTCCAGTGGAGCGGGTTCGTGTTTGAAAGTATTCCGCGCGGGACGTCTAATTTGGCAAGTTTGCGCGCGATTGGCAGAATAGGATCGTTTGCCCAGAAGACGTCGTTAATCGCGTGGATTAAGTCGTCGCGGTTCGGTTCCTGTGGCTGCAAACTTTCGTAGACTTGGCTCAGGAATTCCTCAGTCGAGGTCTCGCCGATTTCGTAACTGCGGTAGCGCTGGTAGTCAAAGAGCATCGAGCGCACTTCCGTCTCGGATTTTTCCGTCACGGCGACGAGTTGACTAATCATGCGGTGAACGCTGAAACGTATAAGGACGTTCCCAAGATCAAAATAAACGAATCGAACTGACATTAAATCCCTTGTCCTGTCGTTTCTTTACGACTCAATTTTCACGCGCCTTATTCTTTGCCCACGCGCAAAAAACAGCTGAGGAGCTTTTAGGGGCCGCTAGAAGTGATTCTAAACAGCCGAACCCTGTTCCACTACCGTTAACGATTATACCTTTTTCTTGGTTTTTTAACAGTATTCGCAAAGAAATTACAATTGTTCTCTCAGAAAAAATTTGTTTTTAAGACATTAATTCCGTTATTACGAAAGCTTCGACGCTATCGGCAAGGGACGCGTCGCCGGAGATAGAATTTTGCTTTACGCGCCGTCATATTACTGAAAGCGCGTATCGGTTCATGCGGAAATTATTTCTCAAAATCCAGCTGGAATTCGTAGGAATATTTCTTCTGACTCAGTCGGTACTGGGGATAGGTTTGCGCGCCCCAGGAGTTGTCGCCGCCGACCCCTTGCGCTTTGAAGTCGACGTTAATGACGACAAAATCACGTTTCGGGATCATCCAGCCGTGTTCGACCGATTCGAGATCGCGATTAAGCGACTTGCGCGTGGAGAAGGAGAAGGTCGGAATTTTTTCGCCGTTAGCTTCGACCGCGGTCGCGCGAACGGTTTTGCCTTCATGATTGACGATTTCCGCCCATCGGCAGTCGGTACGGTATCCGAAGTCGCCCGGTTCGGAATATGTAGGAACGACCATTTTGTCGACGGTCGTTTCGTACAGTCCGACGGGAGATCCGTCGCAACGGTCCCAGTAGTTCTCTCCCGGTCCGCGTCCGTAGTACCTGACGGTTTGCCCGTCGTTTAGCATTTTCACCGGAACGGCGAAATATCCGCCGAGGCGCGGCATGTCCGGAACGTTCTCGCCTTTCTCAACGGTAACGGCGAGTCGGAGGCCGGTTTTGCCGACGATTACGCGCTCTTTAACGGAGGCGTCGATTCTGCGGAACTTGCCTTGACGTTCGAAGGTTGCGAGCCCGTCGATTGGATCGACCTTAACGGGCTCGTTCCAATCGATTTCGAAACCTGCGTTGCGCCAGACGCCTTGGCGGGAGCTCATGTCGTTGCCGCGTTCGTTGTCGATAGGCGCGCGCCAGAAATCGAGCTGATAGGAATTGAGGAACGACTTAACGTCTTCAATATCGACTTCGTCGTTAACCGTAAGACTCTCAGGCGCGAAGTCTCCGATCGGAAGTTTGAACTGGTCCGTACGCAGAACGGTTCCTTTTTCAATGAGCGCGTCGCCGCCTACGGAAACGACCTCAATATTAAGCATGTATTCCGCGTTGGTCTTCGGCTCGAGCTCTTTTTCGTCGGCGTTAAGCGTCCATTTGACTTCCGTTTCCGGGGGCGCGTTTTCGAAATCGACGCCGGGTTTGAACGTCTTGCTGAAAATGGATTTGCCATTTTCGAGCAAAGTTGCGCGGAGCTCGATTCCGGAGAGGTCGCGGAACGAATGTTCGTTCTTAATGATGAAATTGGTAAAGGACGGATCCGATTCGTCGCGACGGACAAGAACGTTCGCGTAGTTGTGTTTGATCTCAATCGCGCCCGGATGCGGAACGCGATCGGGAGAAACGACGCCGTTCATGCAGAAGTTCTGGTCGGAAGGAACGTTGACGGGCCCGAAATTCCCGCCGTAGCCGTAGTAGACTTCGTCGGTCGGCTCGATTTGCGCTTTGTCAAAATCGACAAAGAGCTCGAGTCCGTCGCGGTTTTCGCGGTCGTAGAAATTCTTCGCGATTTCGTCGGCGCTCAGAGCGCGGCTATAAACGCGCGCGCTCGCCAGCAGCGCGCCCGCCAGACGGTTTGTATGGTAGGAGTTGCGGTTGAGTTCGACGGGGAAGGGCGATTCGGCGATCGCCTCGGAACACGCCGTGCGCGCGACTTCTTTGCCGTCGACGTACACGATGAGCTCGTTCGTCGTATAGACGCCGGCGACGTCGTGCCATTTCATGCGCCAGTCGTTAACTCTGCCGGTCGCGGAGATCCAGCGTTCGCCGTTATAGATGTAGACCTGAACGCCGCCGTTCTGCTGCTTGAGCGCGTACTGGAAATCGGACTTGCCGACGTAGGTTCCTTCGTCGTTCGAATAGGGGCAGACGGTCGCTTCGAGCGTGAACGGCTTTTTGCCTACGAAATTGAGTTTTTCAATATCCTTGGCGTAGCTTTCGTACTCTGAACCGACGCCGTTTTTATCCGCCGTCTTGAAGTCGCCGACGATTGCGTACCCTTTCAGCCCCTTCTTGCCCTTGCGCGGGGACGTCTTGCTGCCGATAAAGATTTGACCGATTTCTTCGCTGGGCGCGATAATCCCAACGATATCGACGGGGTACTTATTGGGCGAAGCGTCTTCGACGGACTGTTTCGGAACGCGCATCGCGAGCCCTTGATCCACCCAGTCCCAGATGCAGCCGCCCTGCAGATGCTTGTATTTGCGGATAGCGTCCCAGTAGAGAGTAAAGTTGCCGTTGCTGTTGCCCATAGCGTGAGAATATTCGCATTGGATGAGCGGGCGTTTTCCCTCTTTTTTCTGCGCTTCCCGTTTGGCGTAGTCGATTATACCCGGCACGGACGCGTACATGGGGCAGTAGATATCGGTGTTGGCGTCGTACTGGGCGCGCTCGTACTGAATGGGGCGCGTGGGATCAAATTCTTTGAGCCACTTGTAGGTGGCAAAGAAGTTGGGGCCGTTGCCCGCCTCGTTCCCCAACGACCAGACGATAACCGACGGATGATTGCGATCGCGATAGGCCATGCGCTGGGTACGGTTCATATGAGCGGCGAGCCATTCGGGCGGATTCGCCAGCGATTCTTTTCCGTATCCCATGCCGTGCGATTCGATATTGGCTTCGTCGATCAGGTAGAGACCGTATTTGTCGCAAAGGTCGTACCAGCGCGGATCGTTCGGATAATGGCACGTACGAACCGTGTTGATATTGAGCGCCTTCATGAGCGCGATATCCTGAAGCATGCCTTCTTCGGTGAGCGCGTGGCCGGAGAACGGATGATGCTCGTGCCGGTTGACGCCCTTTACGAAGATCGCCTTGTTGTTGACGAGGAGTTCTCCGTCTTTGATTTCGACTTTGCGGAAACCGATATTGAAGTTGGCGTCGAGTGAGACGTCGTAATCTTCGTTATAGATCTTAAGGTTGACGGGGTAGAGCCAAGGGGTTTCCGCGGACCAGAGAAACGGCGCTTTGACGGGCAAGTCAAAGACGAGCGTTTGACTTTCCTTTGGCTTAATCGTGAATTCCTGGTCGTCCCCCTTATTCGGAGCCGCGCCGCCTATATTGGCGTCGGGAAGATTTACGTTTGTCGGATTCATCGCGGCTATGGAGACGACCGCCGTGCCCGACTGTTCCGTACGCGAGTTGTTCTGGACGGTAACTTCGACGTGCGCGACCGCGTCGGTCAGTTCGTCGTTTTTAAATTCGGTAACGACTTTCGTATCGACGACGGCGACCGCGGGCTGGACGTAATAATAAACCGACCGGAAGATACCGCTCAGGCGGAAGAAGTCCTGATCTTCAAGGTAGGAACCGTCGGACCAGCGATAAACCTTAACCGCGATAATATTTTTGCCCGGCCGTACGGCTTTTGAGACGTCGAATTCGCAGAAAGTGCGCGCGTCTTTGCCCATGCCGATTTCTTGACCGTTTACATAGACGTAGTAGCACGATTCGACGCCGTCGAAGTGCAGAACGACCTTCTTATCGCGCGCGACGTCGTTTGAGTCGACGTTAAATTCGCGACGGTACAGACCGGTCCAGTTGACGTCGTCCGGGACTTGCGGCGGAGTCCAAGGTCCGGCCCACGGATACGGTATGTTCGTGTAGACGGGATATCCGTATCCTTCAGTCTGGAAGTTCGAAGGAACCTTAATCGTATCCCAATCGACGTCGGCAAAATCCTCCGCCTCAAAGTTGAACGGAACGTCTTCCGGCGTGGGGGCGAGCGAGAATTTCCAATCTCCGTCGAGGGAGTATTGTTTGTACGCGGTCGCCGCGAAAATGGAACGCGGGGCCAAATTGTTGATTCCGACGACTTCCGGATTTAAGCGATCGGGGAGCGTCTTCTTCTCTTGCGCCTGAGCGGACGCCGCGACGAACGCGACGGCCAGCGCGGCGAGAACCGTTCGCCGGAAAATAACGCGTGCTGAGGACATAATGTTCTCCGAAATAGATAAGTTAAAAAGACAGCCGACGCCGCGCCAGAAGGAAATCGCGCACGTCGGCTGTCGCGTTCACAAAAACGGTTTGCCGTTTTGCGTCTTGATTTCAAAATTCGCCGCTTGAAGGCTCGTCGAATCCGTCACTGGCGAGGTCGTCAAGTTCGATCCCGCTGGTCGAGGTAAAGGGATCGTTCGCGTTTCCGCCGGACTCGAGCGAGATATTTTTAGAGTCTTGATTCTCGCCGCTCGGATCGATTTGATTGAGAGTTTCCGAGACGCGCCGATCCATCTCTAAGCGGATTTCTTCCGAAGTATGCGAGACTTCAGAAGAGACTTGCCCGATATAGTCGGTCGTTTGCGACGTATCGTCGGCGGCTTCAATCAGGAAGAACACGCCGCCGATAGAGAACGCGGAACCGTACGGGACGTGGACTCCGCGACCTATTCTAACGCCTTGAAAGATCGTGCCGTTGAGCGAACCGAGGTCGCGAACATAGACCTGTCCCTTTTCCTCGTAAATTTCACAATGCTGACGGCTGACGAGCGGATGGACGATCGAGACTCCGCATTGACGCGCTCGCCCAATTACGCAAGGAAGCTTAACTGCGTGGGAGAAATACTGCTTGTCGTCGCTGTAAATTGTAAGCTTGACGTCCATTGAAACACACACCTTAAATACGGTTGAAAACGCTTTCGCCGAAGAAGCCCGTCTCGTTCAGGGCGAGTCGACTTGATCAGACGCGGCGTTCGACGCGTCGCAGTCTCTAATATATACGTTTTTGACGCAAGAATCAAGAAGTCTGAACGGCAGATTGTAAAAACTTTATAAAATCCGCACAGACTCGCGTCCTCTCATTTAATCCGCGGTTGGAAAGGAGCGAGTGAAGCGTGAGAAAATGGAGTAATTTTCAAAAGACCCCTTGCTTGTTATAAAAGGCTTGTTATAATTCCCCTATTGACGAGCGGGATTGTCGCGAGACGTTCCGGCTTGTGTTTGCGGGCGTAGCTCAGTTGGCAGAGCACGACGTTGCCAATGTCGTTGTCGAGGGTTCGAACCCCTTCGCCCGCTCTTACGGATTCGCCTTGAATCCG
>CADACS010000016.1:11202-38549 GCA_902786505.1 uncultured Planctomycetota bacterium
TTTGCGGGCGTAGCTCAGTTGGCAGAGCACGACGTTGCCAATGTCGTTGTCGAGGGTTCGAAC
Source organism: uncultured Planctomycetota bacterium (assembly GCA_902786505.1). GTDB lineage: Bacteria > Planctomycetota > Planctomycetia > Pirellulales > Thermoguttaceae > RUG369. The sequence continues at coordinate 11,266 of CADACS010000016.1, forward strand.
CCCTTCGCCCGCTCTTACGGATTCGCCTTGAATCCGCGTTTCGAGCGTCAAGTTCGAGATATTTTTTTGCGGGCGTAGCTCAGTTGGCAGAGCACGACGTTGCCAATGTCGTTGTCGAGGGTTCGAACCCCTTCGCCCGCTCTTATGGAGGTTTCTCCGGTTTTGGACATGGGTTTCGTTGGAAGCAGCTTGTTCCGGAACATTTGGCTATGCCCCCTCTCAGCGTAGGGACGAACGGCGCGCCTTTGTTTTGGGGCGCGCTTTTTTTGCGCGCACCTCGGTTCTATCCTCGATCTTCAGGCAAGACTGGAAAACGTCCTCGTTTTCGAGTCTTTTCTTTTTTCTTGACGGCTTTGTCATGAAATTTTATTTGGCTCGATTTACGAACCCGTTTATCGGGATTCCCATGGGAATTGGGAGTCCGTAATATTCATCCTGAAACGATAGGACGATGAATCATGGCAAATGAATTCGAAGGCGAAGACCAAGCCCAAAAATTGAATCTGAACGTTGACGTTGAAGTCAAGAGCTCCTGCGAACGCCACGTAAAAATTGAAGTTTCGCGCGAAGACGTCGACCGTTACTTCGACCAAGAGTATCAAACCCTCACGGAAAACGCCTCTATTCCCGGTTTCCGCCCGGGCAAGGCTCCCCGTAAGCTCGTTGAAAAGCGATTCCGCAGCGACGTTCAAAACCGCGTTAAGAGCGCGTTGCTCCAAGACAGCCTTATTCAGGCGAACGAAGCGGAAGGCATGACCCCGATTAGCGAGCCTGATTTCGACGTCGAAGCGGTTACCGTTCCCGAAGAAGGACCGTTCATCTTCGAGTACGACGTTGAAGTTCGTCCGACCTTTGATATTCCGAACTGGAAAGGTCTTAAGCTTGAAAGACCGGTCCGCAAGTTTACCGACGCCGACGTCGACGCCGCGATTAAACGGATTCAGGCGAACTACGGCCGACTTGAGGACAAGGCCAGTCCTGCGGAAACGGGCGATTATATCGTCACGAAGTTGGTCTTTGAACTTGACGGCAAAGAGCTTTCCAAGGCGGACGCCGAAACGATTCGTATCCGTCCGACGCTTACCTTCCATGACTGCGCTATCGACAACTTCGATAAGCTCATGGCTGGCGTTAAGCCGGGCGACGTTCGCAAGACGAAGCTCGTCCTTTCCGAAGAAGCGGTCGATGAAAAACTTCGCGGTAAGGAAATTGACGCGACGTTTGAAATTTCCGCCGTTAAAGAACTCATTCTCCCCAAGGTCGACTCCGACTTCATTTACAGCGTCGGCGCGTTCGAGAGCATGGGCGATTTCCGCGACGCAGTTCAGGAAACGCTTGAGCGTCAGTTGGAACATGAGCAGCAGCAGCGCGCTCGCCGTCAGATTGCGGCTCAGCTTACCGTCGACGCGAACTGGGAACTTCCGCCGAAGCTCCTCGAGAATCAGGCCGAACGTGAAATGCAGCGTACGATTTACGAACTGCAGCGCAGCGGTTTTTCCGCCGACCAGATTCTTCGCCAGCTCAACTTCCTGCGCCGTAATTCGAAAGAGACGACGGCTCAGGCGCTGAAAGAACACTTCATCCTCGAAGCGATTGCCGAAAGCGAAGATATCAAGGACGAGCAGGAAGATTACGATCACGAAATTGCCCTCATGGCGGCTCAGACCAACGAATCGCCCCGCCGCATTCTTTCGAGAATCGAAAAGTCCGGCAATATGGACGTTTTGCGCAATCAGATCATCGAGCACAAAGTGATCAAGATGATCATGGACGCCGCCGATTTCGTCGAAGTTCCCTATGAAATGGAAGAACTTGCGACGGAAGAAGCGCTTGACCGCGCCGCCAGCGTCGCCGACGATTCCGGTATCCCCGAAGTTACCGAAGAAGAGGCGAAAGAGAGCGCTCGCGAAGCCGCGCAAGGCAATAAGTGATTCGCGCTTGTCCACGGCTCTTTTAGTCGCGGAACAATAGACAGACGCCCGGTACGCATACAACGCGCCGGGCGTTTTTTATTGCCGTTTTACGCCGTTTGACTTCCGGCAAGCCGCGCGCGGCCATTTGAGGCAAGTTCTTCAACCGGTTGCATTCGCCGCGTCGAACGGCTATAATCCACGCACGGCGGGCCGTCGCGGCGCGCCGTGCTGTTAACGGCTTATGAGAACGAGGAGAGAAGTTAGATGATGAACGCACACATGAACAGACGCGCCTTTCTAAAGACGCTCGAGACTTTCGGCGCGGCGGTCGCCTTATCCAGTTTCGAATGTTTATCCGCGAACGGGCAGTCGGCAAACGCCGTCATGCCCAAAAAAGTCGACGCGCTTGCAAATAAACCGGTTCTCACAGTCGCGCACTGCTGCGACCCGCAGTTTGGATTCGGAGAATCGAAGGACAGTTACGCCGCCGATTTGGGAAAACTCGAAAAGGAACTCGAACTTGTCAACGCGGCAAATCCAGACGTCGTCTTCTTTGCGGGCGATATGTGTCACGATCATAACGATCTCAAAAAGGATTGGCCGACGCTGCTGAAGGGAATTAACGCGCCGATTTTGACCGCGGTTGGCAATCACGACGTTCCAGATCCGGTCAAACGGGCGGACGTCGACTTGTTCTGCGAAGTGTTTGGGGCGGAGTATGCGTCTCTTGACATTAACGGCTGGAAACTGATCGTTGTGAATTCGCAATACTGCCGAGAGACGGATGAGACGGAACTCTACGAGAAGCAGGTCGACTGGTTCCAGAAAGAACTTGCGTCGGCTAAAGCGAAGGGAACGCCGGTTATTCTCGGCTCTCACGTTCCTCCGTTTGTCAAGTCGGCCGACGAAAAGGACGAATATTTTAATTTCCCGACCAAGATTCGCCAGGATTATCTCGATTTTGCGCTTGAATCAGGGACTCGTTTCTACCTTGCGGGCCATACGCATACGACGCTCGCTCGCGAATATAAAGCCATGCCGATCCTCAACGCGGAAACGACGTCGAGAAACTTCGATAAACGTCCGTTTGGATTCCGAATTCTTAAGATAGACTCCGAGATGAATTTCGAATGGAATTTCGTCGGACTGGAATGAATCAGCCTTCGGATTCGTCAAGAATATCTTTTAGCGTTGCGGCAAGCGCTTCCAACGGCAGTCCGACGACGTTGGAGGCGCTTCCGGAAACGAGTTCGAGCCAGTCGTTTCCGTCTTGATAACCGAACGCGCCCGCTTTTCCCTGCCAAAGGCCGCTTTCCAAGTAGGAACGTAATCGCTCTTCGGAAAGCGGTTCCATTTGCAGAACGGACGTTTCTATTCGTCTGACGATTCGGTCGGAAGCGCGTCCCGTCGGATCTGTTCGCCACAGGCACAAGCCGGTCTGCACGGAATGGAGCGACCCGCTGAGTTTGCGCAGCATACGCTCGGCGTCGGCGCGGTCAAGCGGCTTGCCCATGATCGCGCCTTTGCACACGGCGACGGAATCGCACGCCGCTACGACGAACGGAGCGGCGTCTCCCGATTCAAATTCTTTGGCAATCTCTTTACGTTCAATAGAGTTGGGGGCGGTTAGCCGTTCTACGACGTTCTTTGCTTTTAGAAAGGCTAGTTCTGAGACGAGTTCGCTCGGCGAGACGTCGCGCGGTTCATTGGCTTCCGCGTTTTCTTCTACCCCGTCTTCAGACGGAAGGATCGCATACGAGTAGCCGTCCTCTTGAAGAAGGAGACTTCGGCGGGGAGAACGGCTTCCTAGGATAAGTCGAAACGAGCTCTTGCTGAGCTGCGACGCGCGCAGGCGATTGGCCGCGTAATCGCGGAATTCCGTCTCAGACCCGTTCGACAACGAAAAAGACGCGCCGTTTTGGGACGACGCGTCTTTGACGTCGGTCTGACAGTCTTTTGTCAACCGCTTTTTCAAAGCAAAATCCTCACAGACACGCCGGTTACTTAACGTTCCCCGGATTAGCGAGCGCTTCGACGTCGGAAGGCGTCAAGTTCGACTTTGCCTCGGGCTGCGCGGTTGCCACGGGTTTGAACTCGACTCTCGGCAAGCCAAAGAAGAAAGGATCTTCAGCGTTCGGTTCGCCGTCGGGCGCCCGCGAGCCAATACGCACGATAGCCATAACTTTTCCGCGCGTCGTAGCGGCTGTGACTGGGTCGATTCCACGCGGCACGTCGAGCGTCAATCCTTCCGGGTTTTCGCTTGCGTCGACGTTCGCGGGATTCGCCGCGTTTTCCAGAAAGACGACGCGCGTAACGAGCGCGCCGTTAAGCGCCGCTTCAATGTCGCTCATCGGGAGCGATATTTCGATGGGGAAATCCCACGCCTTGCCAAGCGGCGGATTGAGCCGATCCAGAAGTTCGAGCGTCGGATAGACGGCCGCGTTCGGGAGCGATTCAAATTTAGAAACGCGAAAACGGTAGACGGAACCGAGTTCTAACGCGAACACGTTGGACCCGTTTTGATCGGAAACGAACCCGTTCGCTTGCGCAACTTCGGCAACCGCCCCTTTGGGAAGCTTCCATTCGACCGGCTGCAGCGGACCGACTTTATTGCGCAGTTTCGAATAGGTCGCGAGTTCGCCTGTCGCCGGGACTTTCAGTCCGCTGGGAACAGGAAGAGGCCGCGACAGGTCTTGCGCGAACGATTCTGCGCCTGTCGAAAGAACGCCAAGCGCGAGGAACGCTAACGCCGCGCTCAGAAATACGGTCGGACGAAAACGAGCGTCGCTGTGAAGGCGTCTTGTACGGGACATAGCTACTTTTCTTCGAACTAGGATTAAAAAAACGCGAGACGCCAGCTCTTTTAAAAAACGCGCGTTCTTTTTTCCAGCCCCAACCGACCGGAACGCTTAAACCAACGTTCCGGTCGGGCGGTTTTGGGGATTGAACGCCTCCGAGCTAATCGACTCGCGACGAAATCTAACGCATGAAACGCGCTTCTATCAGACTAGCGAGCGTCGTTCCAATTCGAATCGAGAACAGACGGGATTCCGGAAGACGGAACCGGGTCAAGATTCTGAAGGACCGGCTGTTCTTTCGGAAGCGGAACGGTCGGGATTTCGTGAGTACGCGAGGCGCTTTCGATAGCGGGAACGCCCCACGCGGGCGCGTTGACGCCGGAAACCGGGAACTGCTGCGCGGAAGCGACGGAGTCGCCGGTTTCAGCGTAAGCGTTCATGGAACCTTCGAGCGAGAGGTCTTTGTTGCCGATGCGAACGACGGCAAGAATGGCGCCGCGGTTCTGAGCTTCAACAATCGGATCGGCTCCCGGAGGAAGCTGGGTGCTTACGACCGTGCTGGTTCCGCCGGCCAACGCGAGATTCTGATACTGCTGCGAAGGAAGGAAGACGACCTTCGTAACAAAGTTGCCGCTCTGAACGTTTTGCAGATCCTGAACGGAGAATTCGATCGGAAGCGCGTTGTGATCCAGATACGCCTTGGTGCGCGGGGAAACGGCGTTGACCGTCAACGTCGGATAGAGCGTTATTTCAGGGTAGTCCGGAATGTTCGTGAGCTTAAGACGGTAGCTTCTCGCCGTTTGGAAATTCTGTTTGGCGAGCTGCGGCTTGCCAGGGTCTTCGCAAACCAACGGAGCGGAATCGAACGCGCCGACCTGGGTCGTATCCCATTGGACCGTCAGACCTTTGGGGCCCTTGAAGACGATTTGCGCGAATTCAGGCGCCGCAGGGGCGTTGATAGCGAACTGGGGACCGGCGGCGGGCGCGGCGGCAGAAACGCCGGCGCCAGGGACCGTAGCGCTTACGACAGGCGCTTGCGTCGTGGGACCGGGGACAACACGTCCAATGATGCCGCCGCGGAACGGACCGGCGCCGCAAGCGACGACGACAGTAAGAGCTAGTAAAAGCGCTTTACGCATTTGTATATCTCTCCATTTTGAGGCGTGAACCTGCGATTCTGACTTGCGCGGCGTTTGAGAGCAGGGCTCTCAAAGTCCGGCGTCGCGCGACGCCGGAACCAGCCGGTCGACGACGAGCCTGCGCAACAATCGCAGATTCAACAAGTTACCAATGTATTATTTTTTAATTGCGCGTACGGAACGCCGAAACGCCCCCATGCTCCTCGAACGTCCAACGCCGTAATTTTGCACGGATTCCGGCCTGAAATCCATTGCCGACACGGCGCTAAAACGAAAGGACGCAACCTAAACCCTTCGATTTCTATTATAGTGTCGAACAGGTCGCTTTCAACAAAATTTCCCTTGAATCTCACCGATAAAAGGTATTCGCAGGTCGCTAAAATACGCCTTACAAGTTTTAACGTTAAATCAGGCGCTACCGTTTTATATTTGCTGAAAAAAGACCGTCAGCCACCTGTTCTTTTTCGTCCGCAAACCTGACGATATTTGCACCTATTTGCTGTGTTGTTCGATTTTTCCTTTTGATCCGTTTCAATAACGTCGATAATGCCGGGAACGCCGATTAGACCAGGAAAGACGAAAAAATTTGATTGAAAGGGAATTGCAAAAAAACGGATTATTCCGATCCGGTTTTAGACGCTCGGAAAAGTCGAATTGACCAAAACGGCTTTTTTCGTTATACCGAATCGCGTCTCGCTTGTTTCACGACGCGGCGTCTTCGTATGACGGCGCAGAAAGGAATGATTTAGGAAAGGGACTTCTTTTGGAAAAGCGTGAGAAACAATTTGCAATTTCGAAAGTCAAGATTTTGCTTTGGACCTGCTTCATGCTGTTGGCATGCTGGCGCGCTTATTCTTTTTCCGCTCATCTTGCCGACGACGCCAACAGTTCCGTTCAAGAGTACCATCGCGAACCCGCCATATTGCTTTCGACGGCGCTGGCGACCCTTGAGAGCCAGAGGGAAATTTCCCTAAAACTCGAATTTGAAGCGAAATTTTTCGGGGAAAACTACTACGGTCTCGGACGGTATGTCGAAATCCCTTCGTCGTTGAAGTTTGCCAAGATTTTTCCCGCCGGTCGGAACGGGTTTGAACTTACGAAGTATTTTTTGCGCGCTCACGTGTTTTCTTCCAAGGTTGAGGACGCGAAAGACGGCGCTAAGAATTCGATCCATATCGTTTGCGATTCTGCCAATTCGTCGTGGTGGAGCAGCTCTACGATTGAGGAAAATACTACTTTTAAACAGATTGATCTCAGCGAGCTTTGGGAACGTATGAAGTTGCTCAAGAATTCTGAGAAAAAGTTTCTGCAGGACAGCGGGATTGTCTTTTTTGACTCTAACGGCGATCCGTCGCCGCGGTGCGGTTTGAACCGTTTGCCCGGTCTTGGCGGACTCTACGGTATGTTTCTTGAGATATGCAACACATATGACTTCAAGACGCTCGCGGAAGAAACGCATTCGCCCGAACTCAAACGCCAAGTCTATAAACTTTCGGGCCAGATTAAGCAGTCTCAGTTGGACGCCGCTAAGGCGAGGCTCTACGTCGGCGAATTTGAGCCGTATATAGCCGAAAATATTCCGACTAACGTTGAAATTCTCTTTCCGTACCCGAAAGAAGACGGCGGATACGGCGGTAGGGCTGGCGTCGAGAGAAGAGCAAACAATCTTTTTCCGTGCGTGATTAAGTTCTATTCGATTTGCGACGGTAAGCGTAACGACATATTTCGGGTTGTATTTGAACAGAGTTCCGATCCGATTCCCAACGGCGCTTTTACCCTCAACTCCCGAGACAGTACGTATGAGCGCTGGGAAACGCCTTACCTGAAGCAATTGATACCTGGCTTCGATCCTTTTTGATCCTTGACGTTTTGAGGCGGGAACGCGTTCTTTTTCGCGCTTCTGCCTCTTTTTCTTTCTCTTGGCGCTGATGTTGTATATAATAGGGAAGAGGTCGCGCCGCGTGAGGGCTCGGCTGTTTACTTTGAGGCTTTCGAGTATGAAGAAGGTAGTAAAATGGCTAATAAATCGGGCGCCCTTTCTGTTTTGAAGATTGCGAAAATGAAGGAAGCCGGCGAAAAGATCGCGATGGTAACAGCGTACGACTTTCCGACGGCCCAGATGGCCGACGCCGCGGGACTTGATATGATTCTTGTCGGCGACAGCGTTGGAACGGTAGTTCAAGGGCGTGCGACGACGCTTGGCGTTACGCTCGACGAAATGATCTACCATTCCAAAATGGTTGCGAAAGGCGCGAAACGCGCGCTTGTCGTCGTCGACATGCCTTTTCCGTACTGCCAGCTTGGCCCTGCGGAAGCGGTTCGCGCATGCGCTCGCGTTCTTCTGGAAACTGAGGCGACCGCCGTTAAGATAGAGGCCGGGGCGTCGCGCGCCGATACGGTTCGCGCGGTCGTCGAGGCGGGCATTCCCGTTTTGGGGCATTGCGGACTCGCGCCTCAGAGCATTAAGACGATGGGCGGGTATATCGTTCAGCGCGACGTCGATAAGCTAATCGCAGACTGCCTTGCGATTCAAGACGCGGGCGCGTTCGCAATCGTTCTCGAATGCGTGCAGTCTGATCTTGCCGAAGATATTTCAAAGAAGTTGCGCGTTCCTACGATTGGAATCGGCTCCGGAGCCGGTTGCGACGGTCAGGTGCTTGTCTTCCACGATCTCTTTAACTATACGAATAAGGAACCGAACGAGACGCCTAAACACGCGCGCGTCTATTGCGATCTTCACAAACTTATCGACAAGGGGTTCCGCGAATACGTGGCCGACGTTAAGTCGGGCGCGTTTCCGAGCGACGCGGAGTCATTCGCTCCTAAAACGGTTCGCTCCTGATTGTGGGCTTCAATTTTAGAGACGCGGCGCGCCAATATAAGGAGTCGCGGCCTGACGGCGTTTATCGGCGTCAGGCCGCGGCTTTTTTTATTGAACGGGAGACTGGAACAGGGCGGGAGTCGGTCAGATCCAGTCGAGCCCAATATCAAACGTCTTTGCCGAGTGGGTGAGGGCGCCGACGCTGACGCGTTCGACTCCCGATTCCGCTTTCGCTCGGCACGTTTCCAGATTAATGCCGCCGGAGGCCTCCAGCTCGGCGGTCGATTTCGCTTCTTCGCGCATTTTGACGGCTTCGCGCATCGTTTCGGGCGACATATTGTCGAGGAGAACGACGTCTGGGTTTTCCGGAAGGACTTGCGCGAGTTGCTCGAGCGAATCAACTTCAATTTCGAGCATTGGGATTTCACGGCCAGCGTAACGCGTTTCGAGGAATTTGCGCGCACGGCGGACAGCCTCGGCCGGACCGAAATCCGAGATTCCGCCAAACGCGAGGTGGTTGTCCTTAATTAGAATAGCGTCGTAAAGGCCCGACCGGTGATTGCAGCCGCCGCCGCAACGTACCGCGTATTTTTCCAATCTGCGCCATCCAAGCGTTGTTTTGCGCGTGTCGTAAATACGCGCGCCCGTTCCTTCAATTGCGTCGACATATTTGCGCGTGAGACTCGCGACGCCCGACAGCCGACCGACGAGATTAAGCAAGAGGCGCTCCGCAGTCAGCATAGCAAGCGTAGGACCGGAAACGACGCCGAGAACGTCCCCTTTTTCAACGGTTGCGCCGTCTTCAACTTTTCCTTCCCAGACAAGCCTTGGGTCTACCGTTTGGAGCAACTCTTGGGCAAAGACGAGCCCGGCGACCACGCCGTGTTCGCGCGCGACGACCGCCGCTTTGCCGGGGACGTCGTCAGGAATGAGCGAAAGACTTGTAATATCGCCTTCTGTTCCGGAATCTTCCCGAATAGCGAGCGCGAGGAGATCGCGCATATCGGCCCGCAGGTCGTCGCTATAGACCGTTTGAAAGAAATCTTTTTTCGACATAGCTCTGTCCGAAAGATTAAAGACCAAAAGTATGTAAACGGCGTGCGCGCCCATAAAAAAACGAGCCGCTCTCACGACATGTCGAAAGGGCGGCTCGTTTGCCAGTGACCCCAACGAGACTCGAACTCGTATTCCGGCCTTGAAAGGGCCGTGTCCTAACCGACTAAACGATGGGGCCAGCGAAATACTCTTCGCAGAGGTTCGTTCGAGCGGAACTCGCTTGAGACGAACGCCGCTCTTTCGAACAGTGACCCCAACGAGACTCGAACTCGTATTCCGGCCTTGAAAGGGCCGTGTCCTAACCGACTAAACGATGGGGCCATTCCCAGTCAAAACGACTGAGTCTGCGTAATTCTAGTCGAGTTTCTTATTTTGTCAAGCGGACGCGTTTTATTTTTTATTTTTTCCAGCTCCTACGTAGCTGTGGCAGCGCGCAACCTGTTCTTTTTTGATTCTTTATTGACCGTCGAGTCTTTTTCTTGCTTTCCCTGATTTTTCCGATATAATGCGGTTCAGTCTGCGGAATAGGACTTTTTTTACGGCGTGTATTTACCGACGCGCGGCTTAACGGGAAAGGAGAGAAGGATTCCGACGATGACGGAAGCGCGAACCGTTGATTCAAGTGGGCCGAACGCGGCGTTTTTCTCTCGCGGCGGAGTCTATGCCGTTTTCCTGTTTCTGTCGTTTTTCTTCTGGGGCGTTCGCTACGGCGACTACCTCTACGCCGTTCGCCAGTTTTCCCTTTTTCCCACATGGAACGAACGTTGGGCGCTTCTCGCGGAGCCGGGCGGCTTTCTGGAACTGTGCGCGCTCCTTTTTTCCTCGCTTTTTGAATATCCGGCGTTGGGCGCCGCCGCGCTCGCGTTTTTGGGCGCGGCAATTCAGATTGTCTCTTACGCCCTGTGGCGCGGGGCGGCCGGCGATTCGTTTGCGCGGTTTTGCTTTGCATTTTGCCCGAGTTTTCTCGTCTCGGCTCTTTTTGTCAGGGTCGGGCTCGACGCGTTTGAGTCAAATCACGCGACGTTCTTTCTTGAACCAGGTTTTGGGGTTCTTTTTGCGTTGGGAACGGTCGCTGCGCTTCGGCGTATGGAAAAGACCTCGCTCAGGCGCAGTCTGACGCTGGCGTTTGCGGCGTGCGCCTTTCCTTTTTTAGGCGTTTATGCATTTGTACTGGCTGGCGCGGCGTTTTTGGAGGAAATTCGAAGGCTGACCGAAGAACGGCGCGGTCTCATATTTGCGCGCGCCGACGCGTTTTATTTAGCGGAGTTGGCGCTTGGTTCTGCGATTGCGCCTCTTTTGTGGGGTTATGCCGCATGGAGAACGTACGGGGCCGCGAGACTCTATCGCGCCGCCCTTGTTGAAGAGACAACCGTTTCTCTCGATCCCTACACAGGGCTTGCGTTAAACGCCCTTTTGACGCTGCTTGCGGCAACCCTCGTTATTGGCGGAATAAGCGCGATTGTCGCGCTCGTTCCCCGCCGCGGAAAAAAAGAAGCCAAACGCGCGCCAAAAGGACGCGGCGCTTCGAAAAAAGACAAACGCGGCGCCTCGGGAATCACGACAGAAGGAGAGGGCAGGGTTCGCCGTTCTTTACCGTTGCGAGAGAAGACCTTAGCCGCGTACGCGGTTCTGGCGATTTTGAGTGTCGCGACTTTCTACGCGTCTCCTCGGAGCGATCTCTTTTTTGCGACGACGGCGGCGGCGCGTTCATTTTGGAGATACGACTGGGACGGCGTAATCGCGGCGGAACGTACGGCGCGCAGTCCTTCGGACGCGCTCATTTCTATGCGCAATCTTGCTCTTTTTAGACGCGGCGAGTTGGGCGAACGGCTCTTTGAGCGTCCGGCGCACGAATTGATTAGTTCCGCCTCGTTTATGAATTCGTTTCGTATTTTAGGCGCGCAAGTCCTTGAAGGATGGGGCTATTCAAATCTAGCGTCAAGAACGGCCTCCAATAATTACGTCGCGACGGTCGGGCGTTCTGTTCCCGCGACGAAAACGCTTGCCTTTACGGCGATTGACCGCGGCGATTTTCAACTTGCGCGAAAATATATTGCGCGTTTGCGGCGTTCTCTTTCGCCGAACGATCGAAATTGGGCCCGGCGAATGACCGCGTCGTTAGATCAGGGGACGCGGCCGCCGCGCGACGCGCTTCCCGTCGACGACTATATTGAGAGAGGAATCTATTCGGTCGAGCAGATCGTTTCAAACGGACTTGCGCGGCGTTCAGACGTCGCGTCTTCCTCCGAGCTTAACGAGCGCGACCGCGCCATTTGGGAGGCGCGACTGTCCTATGCGCTTCTGGACGGTAATTTTGAGACGTTCTCTTCGGAACTGGAACCGTTCTGGGCTGCGTCCGGAAAAAAGAGGCTTCCTAAATCATTTCAGGAGAGCGCGCTCTTTTTGGACAGGCTCAATCAGCTTGACGCGGACGTTTTTCCAATTGAACCGGAAATCCGCAAACGGTTTGACGACTTTGTCAAATACGTCGAGCTTTACCAGAAAGTACGGGATCAAAATCTTTTGGACGGAATGGAGGCGGAATACGGAGATACTGCTTGGCTATACTTCCTCTTCCAAGGAACTGACGGGACGCGATAACGGAGGGGATCATGGATAAAAACGCCGCGTCGGATTGGAAAGAGTTGGACGGGAAAAAAGAGCGTTTAGCCCGCCGGTTTGGGAATGCGGGCACGGTATTGCGGATCGGCGTCGGTCTAGCGGTATTACTGGCAGTTCTTACGTTTGCGGCGCTGCGTCTTCTTCCGGACTCCGACGTAGACGCGTATCTTTCCGGCGCGCGCTGCAATGCGGCGGAACGAACGCCGGCGATTTATCCGGACTACGCCGGTTGCGCCGTTCCTCCGAACATCGCGCCTATGAACTTTGAGATTCGCGAAGAAGGCGTTCTTTTTTTGACGCGTTTTTCCGTCGAAAACGGCTTTTCCTTTGTCGAGAAAGGGAAGACCGCCGACGTGTCCATTGGGCGATGGCGCAAACTGTTAGCCGAAGCCGTCGGGAAACGCGTCAAAGTCGAAGTTTTCGTAAAGGGAAGGAACGGGGAGTGGAGCGTGTTCTCGCCGTTCTATATGAACGTTGCTGAAACGCCGATCGACGGTTGGCTGCATTATCGCCTGATTGAGCCTGGTTATGAGTATTTCAGTCAGATAACGCTTGCGGAACGCAATCTTGAAACGTTTGACGAACGGTTCTGGTTTGAGGCTAAGTCGACGAATAACCGCACATGCGTGAACTGTCATACTTTTCAGAACCGCAGGACGGAGAACTTCCTGTTTCATATGCGCCGCGTATGTCCCGGCTCCGTTTTATGCCGCGGCGGCGCCGTGACGAAACTTGATCCGAACGTTCCTTCCGACGTTTTGGGCGCCGCGTACGCCGCGTGGAATCCCAAGAGACCGCTAGTCGCTTTTTCAACGAACGCGACGTTCCAGATGTTTCACTCCCTTTCTCCGGATCGAATCGAGGTTCTGGACGCCGCGTCCGACCTCATTCTTTTCGACGCTGAACGTTCGAAGAGCAAGCCCCTGTGCACGACGCCCGAACTGTTTGAGACTTTTCCAAGCTGGTCTCAAGACGGCGCGACGCTCTATTACTGCGTCGCCGAGTCGCCTTATTCCGACGCCCCAACGGCTGAAAAGCCGACGGCGCCGCTCGCGACCGCTTCCGTATTGGAAAGCGCCAACTCTGACGAAATTGACCGCCGCAAATTAGAGGCGCCCGACGTTTACGCTAATTTCCGGTATAATCTTGCCAAGCGCGCGTTCGATCCGACGACGCAGACCGTCGGCGAGCAAGAGACGCTTGTCGACGCCGCTCCGCTCGGTAAAAGTATTTCCCATCCGCGCGCTTCTCCGGACGGCTCAACGCTTGTGTACACGCTGTCGAAATTCGGAACGTTTCCGATTTGGCGCCGCGACGCGGATCTGTGGTCGCTCAATTTGTCGACGGGCGAGACGCGGCCCCTTGACGAACTCAACAGCGACGAGTCGGAGAGTTGGCATGAGTGGGATTCTTCTGGCCGTTGGCTTATTTTCAGTTCGCGTCGCGACGACGGGTCGTTTACGCGCGTTTATATCGCGTATTACTCTGAGGACGGGAATTGGTCGAAGCCGTTTCTGCTCCCTCAGCGTAATCCGCAGGAGAATTTTGAACGGATGAAGTCGTACAATTTGCCGGAACCGACGGTCGAACCTATTCGAATCTCGCCCCGGAAGTTGGCGCAAGCCGCTCGACGCCCCTGTTAATTCGCGACGAAAAACGTAAAATTAAGAGACGGTTCAGTAAGAAAAGAATCCGTCGCGCGAGGCGGCGATTTTCCATAACTCCGGCGCCTCCGCTTTTTTTGGTTTTGGAAACTTTGAACGAAATGCAATTAGAGAAAAGAGAAATGAATAACGCCGAAACGAGCGCTCAATCCAACCCTTCCACTTCTGGCGATCGCTATTTGGATAAATACGACGTCGTCGTAATAGGATCCGGACTTGCCGGTATGACGGCGGCGAACGTTTTGGGGCGGGGCGGGCACAAAGTTTTACTTCTTGAACGGCATTACAAACTTGGCGGCTTGGCGACCTGGTTTCGCCGCGAGAAGGGCGAGCACATTTTCGACGTCTCTCTTCACGGGTTCCCTGTCGGCATGATTAAGAGCTGCAAGCGGTACTGGAATAAGGAGATTGCCGACCGAATCGTTCAACTGCCCAATATCAAATTCGACAATCCGCAGTTTTCTCTCACCACGACGTTCAATCGCGAAGATTTCACGCGGTTGCTCATCGAGCGGTTCGGCCTGCCCGAAGATACGGTTAAGGCGTTCTTCGACGAAGCGCGCAATCAGACTCATTACGACGATCAGTCCAAGACGACGCGCGAGCTTTTTGAACAGTTCTTTCCGGGGCGTCCCGACGTCGCGCGGCTCCTCATGGAGCCGATTACGTACGCGAACGGCTCGACGCTCGAAGATCCCGCGTTGACGTACGGCATCGTTTTTTCGAACTTTATGTCCAAGGGGGTCTTTACGTTCCAGGGCGGGACGGATCTCTTTGTAAAGATGTTGCGCGACGAGCTTGTCAAGAACGGCGTCGATATCGCTCTTAACGCTCCGGTCGAGAAGATTATTGTCGAGAACGGCCGCGTAACTGGCGTGAGAATTGCCGATAGCGCAATGGACGTATATTCCCCGGAGATAGGCGGCGCGCCCAAGAACGTTTCTCCGCTTGCGGGCCGGACGGTTCGCACGTCCGCGGTTCTTTCGAACGCTAACTTAAAGGGAACGATTTTTAATTTAGTCGGGCGCGAGTTCTTCGATCCCGATTTCGTCGCGGAAGCGGAAGCCGTCCGTTTGAATAATTCGAGCGTTCAGGTTTATATCGCGCTCAAAAAAGGCGAGACGCTCGACGAAGAGAAATGCGGCGACTTGCTCTTTACGTCGGTCGCGCCCGAATTTCGCGCCGATTGGCTCCTCAGCCGCCATATCACGAGCCGAACTTATTCGTTCTATTATCCAAAGACGCGTCCGGGAACCGACCGATATTACGTCGTCGCGAGTTCGAACGCGAACTACGAGGATTGGGCAAATCTCACCGACGAGGCGTACGAGGAGAGCAAACGCGACCTCATCGAGACGACTCTCGACGCGCTTGACAAATATGTGCCCGGTATCCGCGAAAAAGTCGCGTATGTTGAAGCGGCGACTCCGAAGACGTTCCGCGCGTATACCGACCATTGGCTTGGCGCGAGTTTCGGTACGAAGTACGAAGGACTTGCGGTCAGCCGCGCCTTGGGAAATAAGATACCCGGACTATACCATGCGGGCAGCGTCGGCATTATTATGTCCGGTTGGCTCGGCGCAGTAAATTACGGCGTCATTGCCGCAAACGACGTCGACGAATATTTGATGAGGGTGAATTCGTGAAATCACAAGAGAACAATTCCTCCGGCGAATCCTATTTCGATTCACGGGCGGCGATTTTGTCCGCGATTCCGCATAGACCGCCGTTCCTTTTCGTTGATCGAATCGAGTCTTGGACCGATGAAGAAATTGTCTGTTCTTATCGGTTTAAGCCGACTGAGTTTTTCTTTGCCGGGCACTATCCGAACTCGCCGATCGTTCCGGGCGTTATCCTTTGCGAATCCGCAATGCAAGCCGGCGCAATCTTTTTAACTCGGCTCTTTAGCGACGAAGAACGCAGCGCGGGCAAGGTTCCGGTCGTCGGGCGCATGACGGACGTAAAATTTCGCAATTTGGTACGTCCCGACGAGAAGATCGAGCAGCGCGTTGCGCTCAAAGAGAAGATAGCCGGCGTTTTCATCCTGAAAGCCAAAGTTACGTGTCAGGGTAAAACGGTTTTGACCTTTGATTTTGCCGTCACTATGATCGACCGTCCGGAGGAAGCGTAACGCGTTCTTTCGTCAGGGCCTCGCCGCAATCGCTGCGACGAGGTTTTTTGTCCTTCCGTAAGCTTTGTTTGGGGTTTTCTTAACAATCGAATATAAAGAGGATTTGGGCATGACTCTTTTGTTTCGCGACGTTCCTTCCGCGTTCTTTCGCGCGTTCCTTCTTGTTCTCGCTCTCTGCGCATGGTCGACGGCCGGCGCCGAATACGGCGATTGGAAATTTGACGCCGACCGATTTGAAGAACGGTTAGTAAACGATTGGTTAATGCAAGACGTCCCAGACGCAGAAGCGCGCGCAACCCTCTTTGCGACCGAATCTTCTGAGCAAGAGCTGGCGTTGGTCAAACGCGTCTTGGAAGAGATTCAAGCTTTGGGAGCAGAATCGGAACTTGGCGCTTCGTTAGACGGTCTGATTTCTGAAAAGAAACCGGGCAGCGATTCCGCTTGGCGCGAACTTTATATCGCGCTATGCCGCGAACGCCGAGCCGCGCGACTCGAGAGTCTTAAGGACGCCGCGCCAAAATTTGTCTATACCAAGCATTACGTTATGGGCGCTTCTCATTACGCCTACACCGAGGACGTAACAGACGAAGCGTACAACGATTACAGTTGCAACCGTCAACCTGGCGGACAGCTGTGTTTAGCGACGTATGCGGACGACGGGTCAGTTAAACACGAGGTCCTTGTCGAAACCGCGGAAGGAACGATTCGCGATCCCGACGTCTCCTGGGACGGAACGAAAATTCTTTTCTCAATGCGCAAGAGCTTTGATAAAGACGATTTTCATTTGTACGAATATGATCTGACGACGAAAAAAACGCGTCAGATTACGTTTGGACTTGGCGTCGCCGATATTGAGCCCATCTATCTTCCTAACGACGACGTCCTCTTCGTTTCGACGCGTTGCGGTCAGAACACCGACTGCTGGTGGACGGAAGTCTCCAATTTATACACGTGCGATATTCAAGGCCGTTATTTGAGGCGCGTTTCCGTCGACCAGGTTACCGTAAACTATCCTAAACTCCTTTCGGACGGCCGGGTCGTCTATACGCGATGGGACTACAACGACCGCGGCCACATCTACGTTCAGCCTTTATTCCAGATGAACGCCGACGGGACGGGCCAAACTGAGTTTTATGGGAACAATTCTTATTTCCCGACCGTCGTTATGCATCCTCGCGGGGTTCCCGGCTCGGATAAAGCGGTGGGCGTTCTCGGCGGGCACCATACGTATCAGCAAGGAAAACTCGCGCTTATTGACCGTTCCAAAGGAACGCAGGGAAACGTCGGCGTTACGCTGTTGGCGCCGATCCGCGAGTCGGAGGACGTTAAGATCGACCGCTACGGGCAGGAAGGGGAGCTTTTCCAGTATCCCTATCCGCTCGACGACGAAACGCTCCTGTGCGCTTATCTTCCTGAAGGAGACCAAGAGAGAAGCTATGAAATTCCATTTGGCGTCTACTGGTTCGATTACGACGGGAGGCGCGAACTGCTCGCCTTTGATCCGGCGATTAGCTGCGGACAGCCGATTCCGCTCGTGGAACGGGAGAAGCCCGCGCTCCGCGCATCACAAGTCGATTTAACTAAAAAAACGGGGCAGTATTACGTACAAGACGTTTACGAAGGACCGGGGCTTGAGGGAATTAAACGCGGTACGATTAAGGCGCTGCGCGTCGTCGCGCTTGAATTTCGTCCGAACGGATGCGGTTGGAACTGGAATTTCGGCGAGGCTGGCGATTCGATTGTGACGACTCCGGCTTCGATTGGCGGCGGAACGTGGGACGTAAAACGCGTTCTTGGGGAAGTTCCCGTTGAAGAGGACGGCTCGGCGTTTTTTGAAGCGCCGGCGCTCACGCCCGTCTACTTCCAGCTTCTTGACCGCAACGGCGACGCGGTTCAGACAATGCGAAGTTGGTCGACTCTCCAGCCGGGCGAGACGTTCGGCTGCGTCGGCTGTCATGAACCGAAAGGAAATTCGATCGGCAACGTAACGACCGCTTCCGGCTCGACGACGGCGGCTTTGCAAAAGGGCGTCTCGAAACTTACGCCCCTCTATACGCCAGGCAAAGGTTATATGCAAGACGCGGGATTCAGCTATTTGCGCGACGTGCAGCCGATTCTCGATAAGTATTGCGTCTCTTGTCATTCGGGCGGACAGGACGCGGCAGGAGCGCCGAGACCTTTCTCTCTTATGGCGAACGATTTCGTTATATCTGATCCCGACGACGAATATCAGAAGATTATCGAGGCCCAGAAGCGTAATTTTGCCGAATCGTACACAAGACTTACGCATCGCGGAAATAATCGCAACGACTATATTCGTTGGCTTGGAGTTCAGGACCGGCCGTCCATGCTTTCGCCGTATTATGCGGGCGCGGCGGTAAGTCCCATGATCGCTATGCTTCGCGGTAAAGAACAATACGGGAAAGACGCCGATTTACCGAACCGTCCGCAAGTGGCCGATCGGCTTTTTGAAGCGCATCAAGACGTTCATGTCGACGCGCAATCGCTGCGCATTCTGGCGCTGTGGGTCGATTTGCTGGTTCCATATTGCGGCAATTATCTTGAAGCGAATCTTTGGACGCGCGGGGAACGCGCTTGGTACGAGTATTATCTCGCCCAGCGCAAACGGAACGCGGAAATTGTCGCCGACGATATCGCCAAAAAGATTGAACATGACGCTACGGGCCGCGAATTTACTCTCGCCGACTTCCAGCAGTTTGACCGCGGCGGCCTCGAATACCGCAACGACTTTTCGCGGGAATTTCTCGAACGCGTCTATCCGACGCGCTGCGCAAAGTCGGGCGCGGATAACGTATACCGCAATTTAGCGTTCAATCCAGACGATATTCAAGGGGATTCGGAAACGGTCAAGGAGTATCCGCACGCCGTCGCCAACAGCGAATACGCGTATTTGGATTCGTGCGCCGCTAAAAACGCAATCGACGGCGATCCTACGAGCTTTTGGCGGCCCAATTTGCGAACGGACCTGTGGTTCAACGTCGATTTTGGGTGCGAAGTGGAAATCGATAAGATTAAGCTCGCTCTTGATCCAAACGGTTCGCTCGACGCATGGAAGAGCGTTACGGCCGAATTTTCCGACGGTTCGCAAGAGAGGTTTGCTCTCGAGTCCGGTAAGGCGCTGCACGAATTTACGTTTGAAAAGCGCCGCTGCGTTCGCGTAAAACTTCGGTTCGAGTCGGCGGCGCTTCCCCCGAAAGAGGCGGGCGTCGGGGAATTGGAAGTTTGGGGCGTTTCTGTCCAGAACTAGAAGAAGCGTCCTTTTGGGGGCTGCTTTTCCTCGCAGTTTTTACGAAGATGGGTTTTGCCAACATTTGCGTCTCGTTTGTTGTATAATAACAAAGGGCCGCGAACGGTTTGGCCGTCGGTTGATTTGATTTCAGCAGACATCAGGAAGAATCATGTTTGTTTCAGTACGTCGCTATTACGCTTTTTTCATCGCCGTTTTGCTTGCGACGTCGGCGTGCGTCTTGTGCCGCGCCGACGAACAGGAGTGGTCGTTTGATTCAAAACAGTTTGAAGCGCGTTTGTTCCAAGACTGGCTTGCGCAGGACGTCTCGGATCCTGCGCTGCGCGGCGTGATATTTACCGACGCGGCCGACTTTGACGCGCAGCGCGAGTGCGTTTCCAAGGTTCTCGCGAGCCTTAGCGACGACCCTTCGGAAGACGAATTTGACGACGCTTTGCCCTATGACGTCGCTACCGGCGCCGAGGGAGAAGTTCCGCGTGAAAAGGACGTCGATCCGTCGAGCGAAGGCGTAGAGAAGCTGAACGTTCGATTGAACGCGCTCGTCGCCGAGAAGGTTAAGTGCGGGGATCCTCAGTGGCGTGATCTTTATCGCGACGCCTGTTTGGCGCGTCGCGCGCGTCGGCTCGCTTCCGCCGTCGAGTATGCGCCGAAGATCGTCTATACCAAGCATTACGTTATCGGCGCGTCTCACTACGCGTATACAGAAGACGTAACCGACGAGGCGTTTCTTGATTTCAGCTGCGACCGTTCGCCCGGGGGTCAGCTTTGTCTTGCGACCTTTGCTCCGGACGGAACGATTCGCAACGAAGTCCTCGTAGAGTCGAAGAAAGGAACGATTCGCGATCCCGACGTCTCTTGGGACGGAAAACGCGTTCTTTTTTCGATGCGCGACAGTTACGACAGAGACGATTTCCACGTTTACGAGTACGATCTTGAGACGAAAAAGACGCGGCAGATTACCTTTGGCCACGGCGTCGCCGATATTGAGCCGATTTATCTTCCCGACGATAATATTCTCTTTGGATCGACGCGCTGCGGTCAGATTACCGACTGCTGGTGGACCGAAGTCTCCAACTTCTATACCTGCGATCTTCAGGGCCGTTTTTTGCGCCGCGTCTCCGTCGATCAGGTTACCGTCAACTACCCGAAATTACTTGACGACGGCCGCGTAGTCTATACGCGATGGGATTACAACGACCGTGGGCAAATCTACCCGCAGCCGCTGTTCCAGATGAATCCGGACGGGACGGCGCAAACGGAATTCTACGGCAATAATTCCTATTTCCCGACGACGATTATGCACGCGCGCGGAATTCCGGGCAGCGATAAGGTCGTAGCGGTCGCCGCGGGCCATCATACGTATCAAAACGGAAAACTGATCTTAATCGACCGCGACAAGGGCGTTCAAGAGAATTCGGGCGCCACCCTAATCGCGCCGATCCGTGAGACGCCCGCGGATCACATCGACCAGTACGGTCAGCAAGGCGAGCTTTTCCAGTATCCTTATCCGCTTGACGATACGACGCTTCTTTGCGCGTACGTTCCGGAGGGGGGCGCGTGGAAATATGATATTCCGTTTGGGCTCTATTGGTTTAATTTCGACGGGGAACGAGAGCTTCTCGCGTTTGATCCCAAGATTAGCTGCGGACAGCCGATCGTCCTTGCGGAGCGCGATCGTCCGGTTACGCGTCCGTCTCAAGTCGACCTGACGAAACAAACGGGAAAATACTTTGTCCAAGACGTCTATGAAGGGCCCGGTCTTGAGGGAATCGAACGCGGTACGGTTAAATCGCTGCGCGTCGTCGCGCTTGAATTTCGCGGCGCTGGGATTCGTTCCAACTCGAACGGCGGTCCTGCCGGCGGCGCGATGATCTCGACCCCTATTGCGGTTGGCGGCGGTACTTGGGACGTTAAGCACGTGCTTGGCACGGTTCCCGTCGAAGAAGACGGTTCCGCATATTTTGAAGTTCCTGCGCTTACGCCCGTCTATTTCCAGCTTCTCGATAAGAATGGCGATTGCGTTCAGACCATGCGGAGTTGGTCGACTCTTCAGCCCGGCGAAACGTTTGGCTGCGTCGGCTGCCACGAGCCTAAGACAAATATTATTGAAAACGTTCAGACGGCGACCGGATCAACGTCGACGGCGCTCAAGCAGGGCGTTTCGAAGTTAAGTCCTGAACTTAGTCCGAGAACAGGCCGATATCCTCAAGGCGGATTCAGCTTTGTTCGCGACGTTCAGCCAATTCTCGACACGCATTGCGTTCGTTGTCACGTAGGCGTTCACGGCGGCGATCCGAAGGCTCCTTTCAGCCTGCTCGGAAATTGCGACGTAACGCAGAAAGGTATGGAAATTTGCAATAAGTCGGGCCGAACGTTCAGCGAATCGTATCTAAATCTCACGAATTATGGCAAAAATGCAGGCCCGCTTGCGCGATGGATCAATATTCAGGAAGGTCCGGAGATGCTTCCGCCGTATAAGGAAGGAGCGGCGACAAGTCCGGTCATAGCGCTTTTCCGCGATAAGGAGGGGCGCGTCGGCGGACAGGACGACGTCCATAAAGACGTTCGAATCGACGAGCGCTCTTTGCGTATTCTCGCAATGTGGATGGACTTGTTGGTTCCCTATTGCGGCGATTACACAGAGGATAACAACTGGACGAGGGACGAGCGCGCTAAATATTGGTATTACTTAACGAAACGTGCGAACTCCGAGCGTATCGTCGCGCAGAACGTCGCGATGCTTATGCAGTTTCAGGAGACGGGATTTTTGCCCGAACTCGACGCGTTTGAACAGATTGCTTTCGGCGGAATTGACGATCGCGACAGATATCTCCGCGATTACGACGGCCGCTATATTCCTTCTGTGGCGCGTCGGGAAGGCGCGCTGAACACGTATAGAAACGTCGCGCTTAATCCCAAAGACCGACAGTGCGATTTTGAAGAGATCGTCAGTTATCCGCACGCTTCGTCGAACAGCGAATACGCCTACTTAGACGAGTTTGCGGCGAAAAACGTGATTGACGGCAAAAAAGACAATAAAGGGCACGGACCGCAATTTCCTTCCTGGGGGCCGAATCTTCGCTCCGATCTTTGGCTGAAGGTAGATTTTGGCTGCGAAGTAGAAATTGACAAAGCCGTGATCTATGTTCGCGCCGATTTTCCGCACGACGACGTCTGGAAGAGCGCGACGCTTGAGTTTTCTGACGGAACAAAAGAAAAAATTGAACTCAAAGCGACGGCCGAGCCGCAGACGTTCACGTTCCCGAAACGCCGCGTTAAGAGCGTTCGGCTGACCGACTTGGAAGTTAGCTATCCGCTTAAATGGTGCGGTATTACAGAAATTGAGTTTTGGGGCGTTACCCCCTGACTTTACGAAGTGATAAGCGTCGTTCAGACGTCTTGCCGCGGCCTTTCGGGCGCTTTTTACGTCCCAGCAACATGGCTTAGGCTGGAAAGAGTTTGTTGCGGCCTTATAATGAATTCGGGCAAACCTGTTGTCGGTTCCCCGTTTACTCCGTTCCCAACTAGAAAAGAGAAAATCCGTCATGTCGAAATTAGCGTTATTGATAGCCGTCGACAATCCTTCTTCGTCTGAAGGCTCGACGTCGGAGCTCGACGCGCGCGATTTTGGCAAAGCGCTGCAGCGATTCTGGAGTTTTGAGGAATCTGAGATTGTTTATCTTACGTCAAGCGGAAGCGGCGACTCCTACGCTACGCGTCAGCAAGTAGAGAAACACTTTGAACAGGCCTTTCAGGACGACGCGATCGATTATCTCATTGTTGGATTCTGGGGGCGCGGCGTAACGTCGCCGGCCGACAATAAGCGCAGATACTGTCTGGCCGATTACGATCCAGACCGTATTAAAGCGACGACCGTTTCGCTGGGCTCCCTTTTAAGCGCGACGATTCGTCTTCGCGCGCGCAACGCGTGTATGATTTTTGATTGCCGGCCGATGAACGCCGACGGAGAGCCGTGGACGACCGACGAGGAGGATTGCCGAACGATCCAACGCTATATCCGAAAAACGGAGCCAGGCTTTCGTTGCGCGGCGCTGGCGAGCTGCTCGCCGGGGCAGCGTCCAATGGACGACGAATCCGGTAATCGCGGGCTTTTTACGACGATTCTTGTCGAGGGAATGAGCGACTGCGCGCGGCGGTTTCAGGGTTCGTTCGACTCTGTAGCCGGCTATACCGTCCAGAATACGAGCCGCAAAGCGCAAGAGCTTGGCGGCGCGCAGTTTCCGTTCTTTGTCAGCGCCGGCGACGGAGATATCCGATATCCGATTACGCAGGGGTTCCGCGTTGACGAGCAGTTTGAAGAGTCGCAAGTTGAAGAGACCGAGGACAGTTCGCTTGTCTCAGATTTGGACGACGAGAAGAGCGGCTTAATTTCAATTGATACGGCCGACGCGGCCGAACCGCAGCAGCCGAAGCGCGGTTTCTTTTCCCGCGAAAGCGTAACGTGGGCCTTTGCGATTGCTTTTATTCTTGCGCTTGCCGCCCTGATTGTTATGGTCGTTATTTTTCTGCGGCAGGGCAGGGATGCGCCGTCGTTGGAGACGCTAGGATTGGCGTCCGATTTGCCGATCCTTATTGGAGCGGAGGTTAAATCTTTTCTTTCTCTTTTCTAGAGATGGGTTAAATACAGTTTGTTCAAAACAGTCAACGGCTGTTGTCAGGTTATTGGAAACGTAGACTTGCGTCTTTCTTCGCCGTTGATTGTTACGGTTCTGTTTTTAACAGTTTCCCGAGTTTTTTTATTTGGAGCGCGACAGCCGTACAAGAGAAAAACGTCTCTGAAATGCGCAGATACAGACCGTTTCAGAGTGTTTGCGGGTTCGTTAAGGAGAACAGGAAAAGAAAAATTTTTATGAACTTGACGCCGTTATGTCGGAGCCGGAGATCCTCATTGCGCTAATTGCCGTCGGGGATCTGTTTCCTCCACGCCCGCCGTTTACACGTCAGACTTCGAACAGAACGAAAGACGAGGAGTATTTAGTTATCGGCGGCTTTATTGAACTTCTCGAGAGAACCAATGCGCCAATCGAATCCGGCGGACCTGACTAACTATTGTCATTGCAAGGAGAACGCTAGTGAGAATCCAGCAAATTCGCAACGCTACTTTGCGTATTAGCTATGCAGGTCAAACCTTCCTCGTCGATCCCTGGCTTGCCCCCAAGGGATCCATGGGTACTTTCAGACAAATCGGTCTTTTTAAAGTCTTTTCCGACGCTGAGGCCGACGCTCCCATGCCGGCGACCGAACTGCCCATGTCGGTGGAAGAGACGCTTAAGGGCGTCGACGCCTATGTCGTTACGCACGTTCACCCTGACCACGTCGATATTGCTCCAGACGGAACGGTAGGCGCTCTTTTGGACAAGAGCGTGCCGGCGTTTGTCCAGAGCGACGAAGATAAAGCCGTCTTAGAACGGTCGGGCTTTACTTTTGTTTCCGTTCTCTCCGACGATTCTTCGTTTAAGGGCGTGCGGCTCGTCAAGACGCCCGGACGCCACGGCGTGATTCACCCCTGCGGCCCGTCCTGCGGCGTCGTCTTTCAGAATCCAGACGAGAAAACGCTCTATCTTGCCGGCGATACGATATGGTTTTCTGGCGTCGAGGAAACTCTCGAACGCTTTAAGCCGGACGTGATAGTCCTTAACTCGTGCGCGGCTCACCTTGTTCATGAAGGGCGGCTCATTATGGACGACGAAGAGGCCTGCCGCGTCAAAAATACATGTCCCGATGCGACCGTGATTTTGAGCCATATGGACGTCGTCGCTCATGCGACCATTACCCGCGCCCGCATGCGCCGGCTTATGGAACTGCGAGGGGTTATGGACGATTTTATTATGCCGGAAGACGGCGAAACCTTGGAACTCTAGGCGTTCAGTATTATCCCTCGTCGTTAATAAAAAAACGCGAACGTTCGTAATTGAACGTTCGCGTTTTTTTTATGCGTTAACGCATTCTTTAAAGAGCTCAGCGCAGCGCGATCTCGTTCGCCTTGAGGAAGTCGAGGAATTTCTGATGGAAATCTTCGATCTCTTCGCCGGAGAGCGTGTGATCTTTCGCGCCGATCTCGTATCGGAACGAGTAGCTGCCCATTCCCTTATCCATCCCTTTTCCCTTATAGGAAGTGAGGAACGTGCGTTTGAGGGTTAACGGATGACTGAATTCGTCAAGCTTGGCGACGAGTCCTTCGTATCCGGATTCAAGCGGCCATACGAGCGAGAAATCCTGCCACGAGCCGGGGAATTTTGACGGTTCGGAGAATCGGTAGTTCGGATAAAGCGAACCGACAAATTTATCAAGTTCAATTTCAAACCAAACGACCTGACCGCCTTCGGGCGACACAATCGCGAGCGTCTGTTTATCCAGCGCGCCTAACGCGCCAATTTTGACGTCGCCGCAGAAGATTTCAACGGAATAGTCGACTTTCTGCCAAGGAGACTGGTCTTCTTTCGTCGCGACAAATTTCAGTTCCGAATTCGTCTGCGTATAAATCTTGCCGACGTCTTCGATCGCCGCTTTAATTTCAAGGTAATGGTCTTCAAGCGAAACGCCCGCCTGGACAAAGCTTACGCCGGCCAGCCGACGTTCTTCTTTACATTTCTCCATGCTGTCGACAGGCTTGCGCTGATCGTCGACCTTGCCGATGAGACGGTAGACGTGCCCGAGCTCAAAGATCCGGAAGGAGTCGCGGAAGGGACGGTTCTTCGCCACGAGCGCAAACAGATTCGGAATAAGGGTCGTGCGCATGCGCGCTTCGTATGGCGCGATCGGATTGAGCAGCTGAAGCGTTTCGACCGGCTCAAATCCGAGTTTGCTCGTCCATTGGTCGTTAAACCAGCCGTAATTATGGACTTCCAAGAATCCGTAACTGGCGGCAAGGAGCCTCCGCGCGCGATGTTCGAGCTTAATATAGTCTTCGACATGCAGCGGGGTAATCGGCGCTTTGGGAAGAACGGGCTCGATATTGTCGAATCCAAAGATGCGCGTTACTTCTTCGACGATATCTTCCTCAATCGAGATATCTTTGGCGCTTCGGAACGGGGGAACGCCGACGCGCAGGGTTCCGTCGGGCAGGAAGTCCGCTTCAAACTGAATCGAACGCAGGATTTCAAGTGTTTTTTCCTGCGGGAAATCTACGCCCACGAGCTTATTCATGCGCCCCGGGGGCAGTTCAATATAGCGAACCTTATCTTGCAAATCGCCCGCGAACGAGAAGCGGGTTTCGACTTTAAACGGCACGCCGGACTCTTCGACCAGTTTCAAGATGCGTTCCGTTCCCACTTTGGTATTTGCGGGCGGCTGAGTCTTTTCGTACCGCTGCGACGCGTCGGTGCGCAAATTGAGACGACCGGCCGTCTTGCGAATGCGCTCGGCGCGGAAATTCGCCGATTCAAGCATGACGCGCGTCGTTTTCTCGGTAATTTCCGTTTCGAGCCCGCCCATAATACCGGCGATTGCGACCGGCTTGTCGCCGTCGCAGATCATCATGTCTTCGGGAATCATCTTCCGTTCGACTCCGTCGAGCGTTTGGAACACGCCTTCTTTTCCCATCGGCTTAACGCATATGTTGGATACAAGATCGGCGTCGAACGCGTGCGTCGGTTGGCCGAGTTCCAAACTGACGTAATTTGTTAAGTCGACGAGCAGATCGTAAGTGCGTTGACCGAGCGCGTGCAGACGGCGCTGCATTTTGATCGGGGAGGGAACGCGCGTCGAATTCGCCTCAATTTTGAAGACAAGTCCGGAATAGCAGACGCAGTTTTCGTCGGCGATTGAGACCGGGAAGGCTGGCAGGTCGGCATACTGATCGACGCTGTGACGGGGATACGGCTTGAGTTCGCGGTGGAAGATCGCCGCGAG
>CADACS010000017.1 GCA_902786505.1 uncultured Planctomycetota bacterium
GACCGTCTCGACGTTAGACGAAGCGCTCGCGGCGCTCGCGGCGGGCAAGGAAGGGGTTCTCGACTTTATCGAGGCGGGCCCGGTCTTTCCGACGGCGTATCGCGCCGAAGGGACGGGCTCGGCGTTTTTGCGCGCTATTATGGAGGCGGTCGACGGGCGGTCGCCGATTCCTATCTTTGCCTACGGAGGGATTACGGCGGACAACTGCAACGAGATCTTCGATTCGGGAATCGAGCGCATCGGAGTCGGCGCGGCTATTCTCGACGCGCAGGATAAGCGCGACGCCGCGATGCGCCTGACGAGTCTCTTCTGACCGCGCGCGTCCGTCCGCCTTTTCGCAATCCGCGGCCTCGCAAGGGCCGCGGATTTTTTGTTGCGCGCGTAAATTAAATTTGCTCTTGTTTTATATGCATGAAATCATTATTTTCCCGATAAGGCAGATAGTTGGGCAATTCGCTTGCCCATGGATTTAGGGACGGACGCAAGGCGGCGTCCGTAGAGAAATGGATTTTTCATTCACTACGCTCGAAGCGTACGTTAAAACCGGGGCCGCGCTGTGCGCGCTGTGCGCGGTTACGGCTCTAGGGTCCGCCGCGTCCGCGGCCGACGGCGCTTCGTATATTTCTTCTTACGCCAGTTCCAGCGAATCGGCCGCGCTCGGTATTTCTCAGTATCAGAACAGCGACGGGGCCGCCGCGTATCAGTATGCTTCTTCTGTTCCTCAAAACGGTTCGACCGGAATACTCTATTCGTCGAGCCGGCGCTACAGTTCGCTCAACGCGCCCGCTCAGCAGCCCGTCGGAACGGCGGGAAACTACGCCGTCGCTCAGGACAGACCGGAATACGCGTATCCGGTCGGCTCCGACGCGTACTTCGAGGCCAAGACGGCGGAAGCGCGCCGGCGCGGAACCCAGCTCGGCGAGGGCGTCGTGAGCGTCGATTCCGGGCTCGGTTCCCAACGCGCGCCGACGCAGTCGCGCGGACTGTTTGGCTACGCGGTGGAAACGTCGGCTCGGGACGGAGATACGTTTAGCGAACGCTGGATCGCGCCGGACGTTCCAAAAGAAGGCTGGACGTCGCAGCTTCTTCCGCAGGGCGTTATGTATCCGACCTATCTTGCGGGCCGCAAAGAGGCGCGTTTACAGAGCGTTATCGACTACGCCGACGGGTACGGGACTATTTGGGACATAACGCTCGGCGGCCGCGCGCCCGTTTGGCGGTTCGGCACGACCGACGCCGTTCAGCCGGAAGGCTGGGAGCTCGAGATGGAAGGCGCGGCCCTGCTGCGCCTCGACTGGGAACGCCATCGCAGTCTTGCCGCGACCGACTACCGCGCCGGTTTCCCTCTCGTTTACGGGACAAAACGCTGGCAGTTCAAGACGGGCTACTATCACGTCAGCTCGCACTTGGGCGATCAGTATCTTCTGGATAAATTCCGCCGAAAGGTGCATTACGTCCGCGATTCGATTATGTTCGGGCTTGGTTTCAAACCGGTTCCCGACGTCCGGCTCTATACGGAAATCGACTACGCGTTTCACTGCGGCCAGACGACCGATCCGCTC
The DNA here is from genome assembly GCA_902786505.1 of uncultured Planctomycetota bacterium. Classification (GTDB taxonomy): domain Bacteria; phylum Planctomycetota; class Planctomycetia; order Pirellulales; family Thermoguttaceae; genus RUG369. The sequence goes on from CADACS010000017.1 coordinate 1,563, forward strand.
GAACTGCAGTTCGGCGTCGAATATTCGCCGCAATTTACGCCGAATATGTCGAACTGGGTCGCGCGTCCGTTTTTCGCGTCTCACGGGCATCTTTTCCAAGAGCTTGATTTCGGCGGCTACTGGGCGACGCAGCTCGGAATTCAATGGCGCAGCCCGACGAATTCGACGATGCGGGTGGGCGCGGAATACTATATGGGCTGCGACGACGAATATCAGTTCCACACAATGTATCAGCGCAAATACGGGGTAGGCTTCTGGTACGATTTCTAAATCCGAACCGCCGGCGTACCGTCGGTAATTCCGCAACGCAGAGAAAGACGGTGCGTTCCGCGGCGCAGAGAACAATATGAAGAAACTTTTTATCGGTTTAGCAGGTTCGTCGGTCCTTTGGGGCCTTGTCGCGACGTTTATCTTTTATTTCGGCGTCAATACGGGCCTTATCCGCAACGAGACGGTCGTTCGCTACAGTACGGGCCATCCTGTCGAGTACGCGACGATCGCCATGTTCTGGATCGGGGTCGTCGATATCGCGTTTAAACTTCTTGCGACGCGCCGGGAACGGCGGGCTCTGAAGCGGGGCGCGCTCTTTCCTCCGAAGCGCCGCGAAAAGGAATCGCTCGAGAAGGTCGACGACTATCTCGTTACGATTAGAAACGCGCGCGACGTCCGCGGTCAGTCGACTTATCTCGAACGGCTCGAAGACGCGCTGAACTTTCTGAAATACGGCGGTTCGCCCGACGATTTAGATCAGGAGCTCCGTTTTCTCGCCGACGACGCGGTCGATCGCCGGGACGTCGATTACGGCATGATCCGCACGTTCGTCTGGGCTATTCCGATCCTCGGCTTTTTGGGGACCGTTCTCGGTATTACCGTCGCGCTCGGAAGTCTCGATTTAACTCAGCTTGAAACGACGGGCGAATCGCTCGCCGCCGGTCTGAAGGTCGCGTTCGATACGACGGCGCTCGCGCTGTCGCTCGTCTTCGCGCTCTACTTCCTCCAGTTCTTCTCGCGCAAGCAGGACGGAGCGCTCGCCGCGTCCGTTTCCCGGCTCGTCGACTCGGAGCTCAAAGGGCGGTTCCAGTCGGAGAACGCGTCCGGTTTCGCCGCGAACGATTTGGACGCGACGCGACGCTTTCTGCAGTCGGTCGCCGGCGCGTTCGAAGAAGCGACGCGCGCGCAGACGGATCTGTGGGGCGAAACGATGGCCAACGCGGCCCAGAAGAGCGCCGAACTCGCCTACGGGGCCGCGAACCGGTTCGGGGAAGCGCTCGATAAGCGGCTCGCCGACGGGAGCGCCGAATGGACGCGAACGCTTACTCAGTCGCAGCGCGAATTTGTCGAAAAGACGGTCCGGCCGGCGCTCGAAGAGACCGCGCGCGTTACCGCGCGAATCGACGCGCTCGAAGCGCGAATCGCCGACCAGGCGGAGGCGCTCAACGGCGTGCTGCAGGCGTCCGCCGACGTCGTCGCGATCGAGGATCGGCTCACGCGAACGCTCGAAAAGATCGCGGAAGTCGGCGAATTTGAAAAGACGCTCAATAACCTTTCGGCGACCGTCTGCCTGCTGAATTCGAAACTTACCGGCGCGGCCTCTTCCGCGCCGCGTCCGGACGTCGTGCCTTTTAGCGACGGCCTCGCCAGACGCGCGTCCCGCCGCAGCGACGCGCTCGCGGCGCTTGATTCGCTCGAAAATTCGCTTACGGAACTCGAATCCGATCCGAACAGCGAGCCGTTGACCGTCGTCGACGGGGAAGAGCGCGAGACGCCCCCTATGCCGGCGCTCGACGGTTCCGAGCCGCCCGCCGCTCCCAAACGGGCGCGAGCCTCCGGTTCAAAGAAATGGTCCGCGTAACGCGGCGCCCTTTTCCGCTGTTTCAGTTTACTTTTTACGCCTAATTAACGCCGGTTGCAACAGTACGCACGCTAATGTCCCGCCGTTCCCGTTCCTCGGAAGAGACGTTTACGCTCTTTCCGTTCCTTGCCGTTCTTCTCTGCACGATGGGAACGCTCACGATGATCTTCGTAGCGGTCGCGCAGAAGGGGAGCGCCGCGCCCGAACGGGAAACGGCCGCCGAACGCGTTGATTTCGATCCGGCGGCCGGTTTGGGCGACGGTTCTCAATACGGCGCGATCGTCGACGCGCAAACGCTTGCCAATTCTCTTAACCGCAATAAGTTAGGGCGCCGCTCTTCCGGCGTCTCCGCGCTCGAAGAACTCGACGAATCTGACGCGAACGCCCATTCTCAGAATCCGCTCGACGCGGAGTACGAACGCGCGCGCAAATTTGTCGGCAACATCGAACTCGACGACGTCGTCGGGGAGCGCGAATCGGTCGAATGGTTCCTCGACGAGCTGCGGAGCGTGCGCAAACGCACGGAAGCGTCGCTCGACGAGCAGCGCGCGCGGCTCGCGAACGCCGAAAGCGCGCTGGCGCGTCTGCGCGCGGAACAGGACGTTCTCAAAAAGAAATACGACGCGCTCAGCGCCGAATCGGTCGCGTCTCCGGACGAAGACGCGGTCGCGCTTCAGGATAAAATCAACGCGCTCGACGACGAGATCGAGCAACTGCGTCGGGAAGCGGACGATCTCCGGCGCGAAGGTCAGAAGGCCAAGCGCTCCTACGCGATCGTTCCGTATCAGGGCAAAAAAGGAACGTTCCGGCGGCCCATTTTCGTCGAATGCACGAGCCGGGGCGTCTTTTTGCAGCCGGAAGGAATGCGGTTCAACGACGACGATTTCATGCTCGCGTCGTTTCCCGGCAATCCGTTCGATTCGGCGCTGCGCGCCGCGTCGCGCCATTATCTCGATACCGAAGGGGAGAAAACGGCGTCCGGCGAGAAGGTCGAGCCGTATCCCCTGCTCGTCGTGCGGCCGGGCGGCGAGAAATACTTCTACGTCGCTCAGGCGGCGCTCGCGTCGTGGGGCGACGTCTTTGGATATGAGTTTGTCGACGAAGGGCAGGAGATTCAGTATCCCGATCCCGATCCCGTTCTTTTGCAGACGGCGATCGAACAGACGGCGGCGGCGCGCAAGCGTCTGGCGGCGCAGCTTGCCGAGGCGCGCGCCCTCCAGAACGCGGCTATTCGGCAGCTCGGCTTCAGCGGGCCGTCGTCCGGCCGATCAGGCGACGCGCCGAAATCCGCGCTGCAGTCGCAGCTTGGTTCGAACGTGAAATTGGGCGCGGCCAAGGTCGGCGGGGGTAACGGCGGCGCCGCGTCCGGTTCGGGCCGATTTGCCGGCGCGGGACGGCAGGGATCGGCGCCAACCGCCGCCGACGGGATCGCTATGTTGTCGGGGCAAAAGGACATAAAAGACATATCCGCGCCGTCTTTTGAAGCGACCCCCGCGTATAACGGCGCGTTTGCGAAGTACGTTACGAAGAATCCCACGCCCGACGACCCGGAAGACGCGTCCGCTTCCGACCCGTTTGAAGCCTTGCTTACCGGCGCGCCGGAGCCGTCCGCGCCCAGCGGAACGGCGCCGTCCTCTAATAGTTCGTTCGCGCAGTCCGGCGGTTCGGAAAACGCGGCCGCTTCCGACTCGTTTAAAGACTTGCTTATCGGCGCGCCAGAGCCGTCCGAGCCCGTAGGAACGGCGCCGTCCTATAACGGCTCGTTCGCGCAGTCCGGCGCGCAGAATTCCGCGTCCGGCGGTTCGGAAAACGGCTTATTCGGCGGCTTGATGAACGCGCCGCCGCAGTTCGCGCAGGGCGCCGGAGGAACGTCGCCGCTCAGTACGTCCGGATCCGCGCTCGGGAGCGCGTTTCCGTCGGCGGGCCAGAACGCGCCCGGTTCTTCCGGCGCGAGCGGTTATGACGACGCCAATTCGGGGTACGCGCAAACCGGGGACCAACTTCAGTATGTTCCGACGACCGGCGCGTCGGAGAACGCCGCGGATACGCCGCGATATATGGAGCGGTTAGTCGCGCCCCAAGAGGACGGCGCGGGCGAATCCGGCCCGGTTAGCGCGCGAGAGACGCTCGGAAATACGGCCTACTCGGCGGGCGCGGCCGGAACGGCGACCGACGGGACGGCCGACGGCGACCGGTTCGTTACGGAGGAAGAGCCGGCCCCGAAACGGGACGATAACTATCCCGAGGCGTTTCGTCTTTCGCAGATTACGCCGACTAATTCCGCGATCGAACGGGGCGTCTTAGCGCGCTGCGAGGCGAACGCGATCGTCTTTCCGAAGCAGCCGGGCGTTCGCGCGGCGACGACCGTCGCGTGCGACGCGTCGACCGATCCGGAGCGGCGCGAAAAAGAACTGCTCGACGCGGTCCTGTTCTGTATTAAATCGTGGGGACTTGCCGGCCGCAACGCGTACTGGGCGCCGTTCGTCAAGGCGGAAGTCGCGGAAGGGGGCGAGGAACGGTTCCGCGAATTATCGGAATTTTGCGAGCGGCAGGGGCTTTCGGTCGTTTCTGTTAAAACGAAGGCGCCGGCAAAATAGAGAAAGAACGATTCAAGAGATTAGAACGAAGAAACGGGACCGTATGGTTGACTGCTGAGTTGCGGTAGTTTTAATTGGTAGGATTTTTTGGTATTTGCAGAATTCGAACCGCTTAAATTTTTATTCCCGCCCTTTTTCTGCAAAAAGTTTTCTTGAAATATCTTTCCTTTTCATTACACTAGAGACCGAGAAGGAAACGTCTCTGACAGAGACACGCCAGCCGGCGCTTGCGCGCGTCCCGGAATTTCACCCTTTTCCGGCGCCCGTTCCGGCTTGCTTTGCCCCTATTCCCCCCCTGGGGCGTCTTTGTCGACGCCGAACCTTGACGAACGTATTTGCGTCGAGCTCCCTCGCGTTGATCGAGTTTGTCCGAACGCCGCGCGTCTAAGCGCGCCGCGTCCGGTTGGGCGGTTTTGCCGCCGGTCGATTTCCCGCCTTGGCTCTTGCCGCGTCTGCGTTCCGTTTCTTCGTCGTTTATCAGTCGTCCTTTCCCAATCTTCGCTCGCCGCGTTCCGTTGCGCGCCGGACGATTTTTGTTTTGTATTCCAAGACGCCCTCGCGTGAGGCCGGATTTTAATAATGGACGATCGATTCAGAAGAAACGAGACCTGCGAATCGAACAGCGAGATAGTCGACGCGTTTCTTGAGAACGTCATACTTCGCGAAAAGATAAGCGATCTCACAGGCGACGAGTACAATCTTCCCTTCGCCAGCAGCTGGTCTTACAGCTTCGAAAACAAGTATCTTCGCGATATGTACGAATGGGATCGCGCGCCCGTGATGACCGTGGCCGAATGTCTCGATCACGACGCGCTCCTCGCTTCGGTGAGCGCCCAGAGCGACGAAGAAATCAGCGCGGCGCTCAAACGTCTCGTCGAAGAACTCCACCGTCTGAATCATTCCCTTCTGTACGTAGCGCACCTGTCCGACCGGCGGCTCTATTCGATTATTGTCCGGCACATTTTGCCCGCCGAAATCAAAGTTCTTCCGAACGTTCATTCTCCGATCTACTGGAACTTCTGCTCGTTTAACGAAGGCGTTTGCGCCGGGGCCGAGCCCGAGCCCGATCCGAGCCGTTCCGGTTCCGAATGCGAGTCGCAGGAAGAGATTATGAGCGAGCTGAACTGGCTGACGTACTACGCGCAGGATTCCCAGCGCGAGCTTTGGCAGTCGGCGTGCAGCAACAGAACGCTCCCGCAGAAGCGCGTCGCGCCGTATCCGCGCGCGTACATTACCGAGACGGCGGATTTCCACTGATTCGCGCTGAAACGGTCGAAAAGCAAAATAGAATAAAAGAAAAGCGGCGCGGCGGTTATTTCCGTCGCGCCGCTTGATTTTTTACGGGGCAGGCGCCGCGTTCATTGGGGCGTTTTCGGCGACTGGGCCAGCCCGATCCATTCGCCGACTTTGACTTGAACTTCCGTATCCGGCGTCAATTCCGCCGTAATTCTCGGCAGGAGCGCGACCGCGTCTTTCTTAAAAAGCTGAACGATTGTCGAGCCGCACAGCTCGAACCGGCCCATCTCGCGCCCTCGTTGAACCGCGCTCTTTTCAACGTCGTTAACGATCCCGCCGACGGCGACCGCGCCGACTTCAATTTGAACGACCGGTCCGAAATTCTCCGTTTCCAGAACGGTCCAGCAGCGTCGGTTGAGCCGAAAGACCGGAACCGCGGCGAGCGCGATCGGCTGGACGCAGTGCAGTTTTCCTTCGATGAAATGATTGACGTCGACGCGCCCGTCGTCGATAAAGACGTACCGATGATAATCGGACGGCGTGAGGCGGAAGACGAGGCACAGGCCGTCTTGGTATTCGTCGGCGATATCCGCGCCTCCGACAAGATCGGCGACCCGATAGTTCGAGCCTTTGATTTCAAAGGACGCGTTCTGCCGAATCGGATATGCGCTCAGCCAGCCGTCGCACGGGCTGATTAGGCGCGACGGTTCCGAATCGAATTGCACGCCGTTTTTCTTTTGGCGAATAAAAAACTGAGCGAACGACTTATAGGGTCCCTCTTCGTAGCCGCTCATATCAATCCCGTGCTTCTTAATAAAGCCGGGTATCATTCCGCGCGAAAAGGGCGAGCGGAGATAGAGGGCGATCCATTTCGGCAGTCCGGCGCCGAGCAGGGCTTTGAAGAGAAGACGGCCCGGCGCGGTCCCGTAAAAGAAGCGCATCATTACATACCGCCTTTGGAGATCAGGCAAACGAGCACGGCAATTCCAATAACGGAGAGGACAAGTTTCCCGAACAGGGCCGGTTTTTTGAGGTGGAACGGGGTTAAAAAGGCGATCGCCATAACGACCATGACGCAGGGCGCGATTTTCTCAAGGGACGCGGGCGTACTGTCGCACAGGCAGAAGATAAGCGGCAGTACGAGCGCCGAGGAGGTTACCGGCAGTCCTTGGAAATTCTCGCGGCGTTCCTCAGATTTCTCTTGCCGTTCCGCTTCGTCGACGTTGAAGTAAGAGAGCCGGATCAGCGTGCAGAGGAGATAGAGCCCGCAGACGCCCGTTACAATTCGGCTGCCCTGATTGTCGAGGCTCTGAAGAACAACGATCGCCGGAAGAACGCCGAAGCAGATAAGATCGCTCATCGAGTCGATCTGAATTCCGAAATTCTTCTGGCGCCGCGTGCGGTTCTTCATGGTCGAGGCGATGAGCCCGTCGAACATATCGCAGAAGCCGGAGATCATCAGGCACAGCAACGCCTGTTCTATACTGCCGTGAATTGCGAAAACGACGCCGAAAAACGCCGTTAGCATTCCTACGTAAGTGAGAACTACAGTGTAGTTGTAAAAACCGAGCATAACAACCTCTTAACGCGCGCTGTTGAGATTACGGCCGAATAACGGGTCCTCGCCGAATACCCTAACGAAATATATCATATCATATTTTTTTCAATAGACTATTGCTCAAATAGAGAAAATGGCGTTAAGATCGGCGAAAAAGTCCGGAAAAACGGAATTTTGCCTTTGCCTATTTTCTATTATTGGAAAAGATTAACGCAAAAGACGCCGGAACGCGCTTTTTGCAAGCCGTTTCTTTTGGCGGGAAATCGATTTCTTTCCGGCGGTAAGATTGTTTTTCTTCTCCGTATCGTTTATCCTTTATGGAGTAGTTTCTCTTAGCTTTTTCAAATTAGAACGGCGGAGGTTAGACGGCATGTCTCTTTTGAAGCGTTTTAAGTTAAGCATATGCGTGATTTGCACGCTGTTTCTTTCGGCGGCGTCCGGCTTCGGTCAGGAATTTGACGCGTCCGCGTATCGGGTCGCGTGGGATTCCCCTTCGGAAACGCTGGGCGGGACTATGCCGCTCGGGAACGGCGAACTTTGCGTCAACGCGTGGTTTGAGCCGCAGGCGCGCGTTCAGCTTGTTTTCGGCCGAACCGACTCCTGGGACGAATTCGGCCGGCTCGCGAAAGTCGGCGCGGTCGAGGTCAATTTTCTGGGCGACGGATTTGACCCGTCGCTCGCGGAGCCTTTTAAGCAGACGTTCGACGCGTCGACCGGCATGATCGACGTCGCGTTCGGGCCGGAGGGGAAAGAGACGCGCGTTAAACTGTGGATCGATACGAACAGGCCCGTCGCCGTCGTCGAGGTCGATTCCGATCTGGAAATCTCGCCTCGCGCACGGCTGCGCTACTGGCGTTACGCGGACGGCGTTACGATACCCGCGCCGGAAGTGAGCGACGTCTTCTGGCGGTCCGCCGACGGAGAAAAGGTTCACGTCCGCCCCGACGTTATTCTCGAATCCGAGGCGCTCAAAGATCAGAATCGAATCTGCATTTATCAGCGCAACCGCAAGCAGAAGTACTTCGACGAAAATATTAAAACGCAGGGACTTGAGGATTATCCCGGTATGAAGGATCCGTACGTCGACCGTACTTTTGGGCTTATCGCGTGCGGAACAACGGCCGTCTGGCAGGACAAAGAGACGCTCGCGTCGGCGCCGGGCAAATCGCACCGGTTTGAAATCGCGGTCTACGCGGCTCAGACGGAAACGTTCGACGAATGGTTCGCGCAGACGTCGCGCTATCTCGACGAGGCGGCCGCGACGCCCGTCGCCGAACGCCGCAAGGCGACGCTCGACTACTGGCACGCCTTTACCGACCGCAGCTGGATCGTCTTCTCGCCGAATCAGAAGGCGTGCGCGGATCTTTCGGACGAGGAGCGCGCCGCGGTCGCCGCCGAAACGTACGAACTTACGCGCGGCTACGCGTTAAAGCGGTTCCTGATCGCCTGCGAAGGGCGCGGTAATTTTCCCATTAAATTCAACGGCGGGCTCTTTACGGTCGCGCCGCAGGGCAATCCGTCGTCTCACGACTTCCGGCGCTGGGGGCCCGGCTACTGGTGGCAAAATACGCGGCTCCCGTACTACGCGACGCTCATGAGCGGCGATTACGACCTCATGACCCCGATGTTCAATATGTACTGCGGACTCGTACCTTTGTGCGAATTCCGCGCTAAGAAGTATTTCGGAATCGACGGCGCGTATTTTCCCGAATGCATCTACTTTACGGGCGAAGTCTTTCCGGAGACGTACGGCCTGACGCCGTGGAACGAACGCGAAAATAAATTGCAGTCGTCCGGGTGGCATATGCGCGAATGGGTCGGCGGCCTGGAGCTCGCGTTTTTGGCGCTGCGCTATTACGAAGACACGCTCGACGAGGAATTTTTAAAGACGCGCGCCATTCCGACGGCGAACTCGATACTGAAATTCTTCGACGGATACTATAAAGTCGATCCGGAGACGGGCAAGTTGTGGATGAGCCCCGCGCAGGCCGCGGAAACGTGGTGGGACTGCGACAATCCGGCGACGGAAATCTCCGGAATCCGCGCCGTAATCGGCAAGCTGCTCGCGCTTCCGGAAGGCCTGACGAAGCCGGAAGACCGCCAGTATTGGCAGGAGCTGCTCGCGCGGACGCCGGAGCTCCCTACGCGGCTCAATCACAAGGGCGAGCCGATGCTTGCGCCCGCGGCGAGATTCACGGTCACTCACAACGTCGAGACGCCGGAACTCTATTCCGTCTTTCCGTTCCGGCTCTACGCGTTTGAGAAGCCGGGCCTTGAACTTGCGCGGCGCGCGTACGACGCGAGACTCAATCATATGTCGTACGGCTGGGCGCAAGACGATATTCTCGCGTCCTATCTCGGAGACGCGGAAACGACGCGCCAGATCCTCATGGAGCGCGTGCGCAACGTCGATAAAAATTCCCGTTTCCCCGCGTTCTGGGGCCCCAATTTCGACTGGGTTCCCGACGGCGACCACGGGGGCGTTCTGGCGACCGTCGCGCAGAGTCTCGTTATGCAGGTCGACGGGGACGCGATTTACCTAACGCCGACTCTCCCGAAGAATTGGGACGTCGACTTTAAACTGTGGGCGCCGAAAAAGACGGTCGTTCGCGGCCGCGTCGTCGACGGCAAGGTCGTCGAGCTCAGCGTCGAACCGAAAGAGCGGCTCAAGGACGTCAAAGTAATTGAACGCTGACGTCCGGCGTGAACCGCCGACTTGATTTTTCGGGCCGCGTCTGATACGCTTAAGGGGTCGGCGCGGCCCGGCGCCGTATTAGCGGAACTGCAGATAAGGAGAGCGTTATGTCGCATTCGAGACGCGAATTTTTCAAGAGTCTGGCCGGCCTTTCGGCGCTGGCGGCTTTGGCGAACGTTTACGGTCAGGAGAAGAATCTTCGGGACGACGTCGAGGAGACGACGCTCATTCTGAAAGACCGACGTTCCTCGTTCAATATGAAGAATTACGCGGCGCCGGCGATTCCTCATATCCGCGTCGGATATATCGGAATAGGCGGCCGCGGAACCGCGTCGATTCAGCGGCTCTCGCAATTTGAAGGCGTTGAAATTAAGGCGATTGCCGACTGCTACGAATATCCGATCGAACGCGCCCGGCAGTGGTTTAAGAGTATCGACTATCCCATGCCGGCGGAATACTATCGCGACGAAGAGAGCTGGCGCGATATGCTCGAACGCGACGATCTCGATTTGATCTACGTCACGACGCCGCAGTATCTGCACGCAGAAATGGCGTGCGCCATTATGGAGTCGGGCCGGCACGCCGCGTGCGAAGTTCCGCTCGCCTATACGCTTGCCGACTGCTGGAAGATCGTCGATACGTCGGAACGCACGCGTAAATACTGCGCCATTCTGGAAAACTGCTGTTTCGATTTCTTTGAGGCGCTCACAATCAATATGGCGCTCAAAGGGCTCTTTGGCGAGCTGATTTACGGCGAAGGCGCGTACATTCACTACATCGATCCGGAACTTGTCTTTCAAGAGCCTATGCCCCCGCTGAATAAGAAGGGCGGCTGGTACCGCGGCATGATCGGCACGATCGTGAAAGGGAACCGCTATCCGACGCACGGATTCGGCCCGGTCTGTCAGGCGATGAGAATCAACGCGGGGGACCGGCCCGTCTTCTTGACGTCGGTCGAGACCGCCGACTTTACCCGCAAGCAGATCTTCGAACGCTATCTTGCGCAAGGGAGCGAGTATCACAAGCAGTTTATAGGCGCGGATTTCGTCGGGAATATGAATACGTCGCTGGTCAAGACGGAGCAGGGCAAAGTCGTCCAAATCCAGTATTGCACCGGCACGCCGCGACCTTATTCGCGCAGCCACCTTTTAAGCGGAACGAAAGGGTTCGTCCAAAGATTTCCCGAGCCGCCTAAAATCTATTTCGATCACAGTACGCCCCTGTCGGACGAAGAAATGGAAGCGGTCAAAAAGGAGCATACGCCTGAGCTGATTAAATTCCTAACGGAGAACGCGCTGAAGTTCGGCGGCCACGGCGGTATGGACTTTATCTGCGATTATCAGCTCATTGATACGCTTCACAACGGACTTCCGCTCAATATTTCGGTCTACGACGGCGCGACGTGGACCGCCGTTACCCCGTTGAGTTTATGGTCGGTTACGCACGACTCCAAGCCGATCGACTTCCCCGACTTCACCGGCGGCTCCTGGGCGACAAACGCGCCGTTCGATCTCTCGCTCCGAGGGGGCGGCACGACCGTCGTTACGCCCAAAACGCCGAAAGCGTGAGAGAATAAACGGCGCTGAATCAGCCGAAAGAGAACGGCAAGCCCCACGCGGCGGCTTGCCGTTTTTGCGTTCTTGCTTTCCATGCGTCTGTTCGGCGGCGCCGCCAGGCGCTTTTGCGGGAGGCCGCGAACTTCTCCGAAGTCCGCTTTCCTGTTGGCCTTTTTCAGTATATTTTACTCGCCTCGCCGCTTGACAATTTTGCGGAAATGCGGTAAAACTCAAAAATAAAAACAGCGGAAATGCGGTTTTTCTTCAAAATAAAAATAGCGGATTTGCGGTTTTTTTGCAATTTAAAAATTGCGGAAATGGGGAAACGAAGTGTTTAAACGAAAGATATACGACAAACTTTTATCGTGGAAACAGGAATCGGACGGACGGACGGCGCTGCTCATAGAGGGCGCCCGACGGGTCGGAAAATCTACCGTTGTCGAAGAGTTTGGCAAAAACGAGTATGAGAGCTATATCCTGATCGATTTCTCCGTCGCTTCCAAAGCGGTAAGGGATTTGTTTGAGGATATATCTGACCTGAATTATTTTTTTCTTCAGCTTCAGCTTCTGTATCGAGTCGATCTGGTTGAACGAAAATCACTGATCATTTTTGACGAAGTTCAACTGTGCCCAAAGGCGCGCCAAGCCATTAAGAGCCTTGTCAAAGACCGCCGGTACGACTACGTTGAAACCGGTTCGCTGATCTCGATTCGCAAAAACGTAAAGGATATTCTTATTCCGAGCGAAGAGCGGAAGATCAGTATGTATCCCATGGATTACGAAGAATTCCTCTGGGCTGTCGGCGACAGAACGACATATCCTTTGATACGCAAATGTTTTGAATCCGGCAGGTCGATGGGAGATCAGGTCAATCGAAAACTAATGCGGGATTTTCGGCTGTATATGCTTGTCGGGGGCATGCCGCAGGCGGTGGACGAGTATTTGTCGTCAAACAATTTTAAGTCGGTGGACGCGGTTAAGCGGGATATCCTCCGCCTTTATGAGGACGATTTCAGTAAAATCGATCCGACCGGCCGAATCGCCATGCTCTTTGACGCCATTCCCGCACAGCTCAATAACAACGCTTCCAGATATCAGGTATCGAGAGTTCTGGAACATTCGCGCGCGGGGGATATCCTTGAACTGATCGCTCAAATGCGGGATTCCAAAACGACGCTCGTTTCCTATCATGCCAACGATCCCGGGGCGGGCTTGTCCGCCGCCAAAGATCTCGCGAAGTTCAAGCTTTTCCTTTGCGATACCGGCCTTTTTACGACGCTCATGTTTAAAGACCGGGATTTCACGGAGAATGTTATTTATGAGAAACTTCTGAACGATAAGCTTCCTGCCAATCTCGGATACCTCTATGAAAACGCCGTCGCTCAGATGCTGACAGCCGAGGGGAACGAGCTGTTTTACTACGCCTTTCCCAACGAAACGACCAAGCGCAATTATGAAATCGACTTCCTGCTGGCGCGGCAAGGGAAGATATGCCCGATTGAAGTGAAATCGTCGGGCTATAAAACGCACGCCTCGCTGGACGCGTTCTACGCTAAATTCTCCTCGAGGATTCTCCGAAGGTATCTCGTTTATACGAAAGATATTGGAAAGGATCAGGATATCTTCTGTGCGCCGGCGTACATGACGGCGTTTCTTTGAGGTTTGAACTGGAGGATAGCGTAAAAACCGGACGGCGGATCCGGAGTCGGTTGGCTATTGAACGTTTAGCGACTGTTTTGTCACTATTGCAAGAAGAGAGACAGACAGTATCATAGACGCCGACGACCGTGTGAAATTTTTTGAGCGTTCATGCCCAAGATAAACGGTAAGAGACCGCTTAAAAGTATTCAACCTCCATTAATGCGGAGGATGTTGCGGAGATAAAAATGATAGAGAAGTACGTTAAACAAGTATATGGAGCCTTGCAGAGCGAGCTTTATTTTCCCGCTTTAGCATTGGCTCTTGCTTTGCCAGACGTATGCGGCGCCGCCGAGTATCCTGAGTATCCGCCGGAAAATTCGACGGGGAAGCGGTATATAGAATGGTATGATAAGTTTGTTAAAGAGTACATGTCTAACGAAGACGGACAGCCGTCTGGGGGAGACGGCGCTTCTTGGATAAGCGGCGAAGTCGTTTTCAATCTGAGAAACACATTTCTTCACACTGGATCTCCGAATATTGACAGCAGTAAAATTAAGAATAAAGAAAATCAGTTTGATAAGTTTTTACTGGTTCTTGGAGACGGTTCTGCAATTTGGAGTATTACTAATCTCATTAGCACGCCTCATGCTACGGTTCGAACGCTTACAGTAGATATTACTTATCTATGTCGAACCATTTGCGAATGTTCATTATGGTATTACAAGCACAATAAAGATAAGTTCAGGTTTAATTTCAGGGTTGTTACGCAGGAGAAACTCCTGAATAAACTTCTTTCTTTCGGTAATGAAGAAGACACTCGAGAAGACGCCGCCGATCGGCCAAAAGAAAAGTCTGTAAGCGTAGACGTCGGCGAACGGGTAATTAACGGTCCGGAAGACAATCCGCTTGATTTAATTAGTAAAGGCTTGTCTCATATTCAAGCAGATGAAGATCTAAAACAAAAAGTTAGCGAAGCTAAATCAAATAAATCGGCAAAAAATACGCCGACGCAGCCTTTGCCGAAATCCGATTCCGAAAAGAAAAGCGCCGCTAATAACCAAAAAACAGAGCCTAAGACTAACGCCAAAAAGAAGCAGCCTGATAAAAGAGAGCAGCAGATACGCTGTTTCTTCGGCCAAAATTTTAAGGAAGAGAAGTACAAACAGAAGAAGGAACAGATTATTCAGGCGGTCCTCTCGTCTAAAACTAAACAGCAGGTAAATTGCGCCCTTCAGAAAATATTTAAAAACGAAGAAGTTAACGTTATCTATAAGCGGCTAGCCCCATTGTTGGAATCTTTACCCGGTCGATAATCGCCGTTGGCAAAAAACAAACTCCGCCCCCTCGTTTGAGAAGGGGCGGAGCGCTCGCGTTCTATCTCATTTCTCGACGCGGACGACGCGGAAGCCTACGTCGCGGGTCTTGAAGAATTCCGGGAAGGCGCGTACGGTTTCGGGGGTCGCGAATCTTGCGGGGGTCGTCCAGGAGCCGCCGGCGGCGATTCGTTTGGCGGTCGCCGATTCGTCGGTCTTTTCGCCGGTTTCGACGTTTACGGTCGCGCGCGTATCGACGCGTTCTCCGCTCGTCCATTCGGCGACGTTGCCGAGTACGTCGTAAAGCCCGAAGGCGTTCGGCTTATAGGATCCGACGGGCGCGGAGACGCGGCTGCGGTCGTCGACGTTCCAGTCGACGGGCCGCCATGCCGGCAGGGTGTCGACGCGGCCGGTCCAGCCGAACGGCGAGATGAGCGCGTGGGTCGAGTCGGCGAGATTCTCGCTTGCGGCGTAATCCTCCGTGAGCGCCTCTTCGTCGGCGAACGCGCGCCATTCGGCGTAGGTCGGGAGCCGGTATTCGTCGCCGGTCTTTTCCGAGAGCCATTTGCAGAACGCTTCCGCGTCCTTATAAGTAACGCGCGCGACCGGCTGATCTTTTCGGCAGAGGAGCCAGCCGCGTTCGCCGGGACTGAACTGAATGAAGTCGCCGTACTCTATGCCCGTATCGAACGTCGGATCGTAAAGTTTGTACTGCTCGTTCGTTACCTCGAATTTTCCAACGCTTATCTTAGCGCCGGGAATCTTAACGAGTTCGAGCGCGACGCCGTCGGCGAGCGGAACGGAACTCGTTTCCCCTTCCGCCTTTTCAAACGCGACGGGCGCCTCCTCTTTTATTTCCGACGTAAATTTAACGCGGAGCGGGGAGTCGGGCTCGGGATTCGCTTCGAGGGGCGCGTTCGGGTCGTCGTCGAGCTGATCGGAGCCGGGCGCGTACATTTTGCGGAGCTCTTCCCGGCGCGAGAACTGGCTCTTAACGAGATTCGGATTGTCGCGAACCATCTCGATCCAGCTTTCGTTGTACGGGCAGTTCAAGTCGATCCACGTTACAATCTTATCCCACGATTCCGGATCAAGCTCGACGCCGTAATGGCCGCGCTTGAGAATCTGTACGAGGAGCGCCGCGTCGGCGTGGAAGTCGTACGCCGGATGCGTCGGCATCTGGCTCTCTTTGGTTATTGTGCGGACGTAGCGCCGCAGCTGATAGTAGGAATTGGAGATCGGCGACTTGGTCGCGATGTAGTTGCCGTTGTCTAAGACGCACTGCGGGTCCGATTTTCGGAAGTCGGGCAGGAGCGAGTTCTCGAACGTTTCATGTCCGCGCTTCTCTCTCTTCAGGACGTTTTCAGAGACTTCGCCGGCGGCGATAAGTTCCGCGACTTTCGGGGAGTCCGGCTGATGGCATTCGACGCAGTATTTATTGAGAATCGGCTGAATCTCGCGTTCGAAACCGTATCCGCGGGTCGGACCGTAGAAAGGCGTAATTTCGATCGGGTCTATTTGGGACGCGATCGAGCGCGGATTGGTCGTTCCGGTCGAATTCTGGGGTTCGTGGCAGCCGATACAGGAGACCGATTCGCCCGGTTCCGCGGTTATCCAGCTGCGCATGATCTGGATCGCGTTTCCGTCTTTATCGAGCGGCTGGAGCGCGATAGGAACGTAGGCGGGTATTTTGAACGCGGCGGATCCGTCTTCGAGGACGGGTACGGTTCCGATAATGCGGCGCGGGTCCCACGGGCCGTCGAGACCGACGCTGTACGGCTCGGCGCCCATGCCCTGATAGGCGAACTGATAGCTGAAGATACGAATCGCTTTGACTTCGCCGCGCGGAACCCCTTTGAGCCCTTCGCCTTCGTAAATATCGGCGATAAAGACGTCGGCGGTCGGCGATTCCGGATTGACGCGGTCAGGCAGAATCGGCTGGCGTTCGGTCTCGCGGAGCGGAATCGGCTCGACGAGCGCTGCGTCCGGATCGGTCAGGATCGGAACGACGTTGTCGTAGATATCGGCCAGGCAGATTTCCCACGGGGACTGCGCAGACCGCTTGCAGGAGACCAGGAAGAGGGTCTCGGAGATCGGGTACGGATGCATGAACTTCGGCCAGCTCTGCGCGATCGGCAGGTCGCACGCGATCGGCTCGACCTTTTTGCCGTAGCCGGGGACGCGTTGAACCGCGCCGGTCGCCTCTTTGCGGCCCTGCGCCGGATCGAATATGACCATGTCGCCCATACGGTGCAGCTCATGATGGCCCGTGACGATCCCGACGAATTTCGAGGAGTCGCCCGGCAGCGGCCGCGCGGCAAAGACGCCGTTCGGCCAGTAGGAGCCGCTGCCGTAAAGCTCGGCCTGATTCGTGCCGTCCGGATTCATGTGGAACATAATGCGCGAGAAGCAGTGCGGCAGGTCGACGTATTCCCAGCGCAGGTACATAACGCGCCCGTTGTTCATGACGACGGGGTTCCAGTCGTGGTCCTGTTCGATCGTGAGCTGGCGAATCGAGCCGTCGAGCTCCTTAATATAGAGGTTGCAGACGTGACCGCTGCCGTTAATGCAGGGCACGCCCGTCATACTCGCGGTGGAGCAGAAGATCACGCGGTCGTCGGGGAGATAGCAGCCGTCGTAATTATCGACGTCGGGGTCGTTAATGAGGGGCGCAAGTTCGGGCTTCTCCTGGGCGGCGTCCCCGTTTTCGTCAAGCGCGAGCTCCCAGAGCCGCCAGCGGTTGGCCGTCAGGTCGGGCGACGAGAACATAATTTTCGACGCGTCGTAGTAGAGTTCCAAGTCGCCGACGAATTCGCCGTTTGCCGGCTTATAGACGAGTTTATTTTCGCCCTCGCGGAAGTTAAAGCGGCGGAGTTCGTCGCTGTAGCCCGTCTTCGGCAGGACGGAATTGCTGTTGTAGTTTTCCGGCAGGCCCATTTGATTCGGATTGCGGCGAACGTACAGGAACGAGGCGAAGTCCAAGTCGGGCGAGCTGAGTACGACGTGAAGCTGAAGGGAATTGTAGTCGGTTTGGAGCGCGGCGATCTTTTCGTCGAGGCCGTCTTCTTCGCCGCGCGCGACCGCGTCTTCGATTTCCTTGGAGCGTTCGCGGAGATTGGCCAGCATAGCGGCCTGATCTTCCTGACGCGGTCTGCCGGCCTCGTCGATTTCGTCTTCGTAGGCGTCGAGCGCGCGCTGAATCGAGTCGAAATTAGGCGCGGTATAGCGCGGCTTAACGGAGTCCGCCGGGTCGAGCGCGGCGCCGCATTGGTCGATGACGTTCGCGAGAAAACGTTCGAAATTCTCTTTATAGGTATCGGGCGCGGAATCGAAGAGCGGATTGACGCGCCAGCTGAACGCGAGCGCTTTAACGGTTTTGGCGCCGTCGGCGTCCTGGGTCGCCGCGAGGAGCTCGTTGACGTGTCCTTCGGCGGGCGAGGCGGCGAGCTTCAGGAGGTTCGGCCCGGCGCCCCGGAACGAATTGAACGCGGGGAAACCGGCGTTGGTAATCCACGCGACGCCGCGGTCGAAATCGACGTCGGCGAATAATTTCGCGGCGGGATTAATCGGAATAACGCCGCACTGGGCGCGGTCTTCTCCGAACGTAAGCGCGGTCGCTTCCAGCTCTTGCGCGTATCCAAGATTCGCCAACAGAGGGGTGGCGCCGCCCAGAAGCGCGACGCTTTTATTCGGGGCCGCGTCGAGAAAGCTTTTTAATTCGGCGACGACCGGCTCGGCAAAGAGGGCGGTATTCTGCGCAATGACGTCGCCCTGATAGACGACGAGGACGTCGAACGCGGCAAGATCGGCTTTCCCGCCCTTTCGGTCGACGACGCCCGACGCGTCGGGCGCGAGCAGCGTAAGCGCGTAAGAGTCGGGCGCGGCGGCGTTTCTGCTCGCGACGAGCTTTTGCGTAAGTTCGGCGAGAATATCCGCTTCGACGCGCATAGGCGCGACGGGCGGTTCGTCGAGCAGGAGCCCGATCTGGCGCGGCTGCGCGGCGTGGGCGGAGCCGGCGAACAGCGCGGCGGCCGTAATAAAGAACGCTAAGTACGACAGGCGAAAAGACGTCTTCATGGGCGAATCCTCTACGAGCAGGGAATATACGTTTGCGGAATCGAAACGCTTTGCGTCTAAAGATACTGCACTGCTTGCGGAAAATCAAGTTTTTTATCGACTCTTTTTCATCTTTTCCTATTTACAGCCGCGCGCCGTTCCTTTGCGTTGAATTCCCGGTCGGACTCCCTATAATAGATAATGAAAGAGAGAGCTTGGCCCCGTCGCGCGGCGCGCTTTTTTTCTGCGCCGACGGGATTGGACGCGGCCGGGTCAAGTCGGGAACCGTTTAGGAAAAGGAACTTCTGATGAAAAGATTTATCGCATGCGCCGCGATCGGCGCCGCGGTCGTTTTGGGCGGCGCGCTTGCGTCGCTCGCGCGCGCGGAAGACGTGCAGATCGACGGAAAGTCGTACCGTAAAATTTCAGTCGCGGAGTATCGCGATAAGATGAAGGGCGGCTGGATTGGCCAGATCGCCGGCGTCTGCTGGGGCGCGCCGACGGAATTCCGCTACTGCGGGCGCATTATTCCGGAAGAGGAAGCGCCGAAATGGACGCCCGACATGATCAATCACGCGTTCGGTCAGGACGATATCTACGTCGAGATGACCTTCCTGCGCACGATGGAAGAGCACGGGCTGGACTGCTCGATCCGTCAGGCGGGCATCGATTTTGCCAACAGCGAATATCCGCTCTGGCACGCGAACGTTCACGGCCGCAAAAATCTCCGTCGCGGAATCGCGCCGCCGAACTCCGGCCGGCCCGAATTCAGCCATTGCGCCGACGACATCGACTATCAGATCGAATCGGACTTTTCCGGCCTCATTTCTCCCGGCCTTCCGAACAACGCGGTCCGTATGGGCGAGAAATTCGGCCGTCTCATGAACTACGGGGACGGCATGTACGCGGGCCAGTTCATTGGCGCGATGTACGCCGAAGCGTTTTTTGAAACGGACGTCGTTAAGATTGTCGAGAAGGCGCTCAAGGCGATTCCGGAAGGGAGCGGATACGCGGAAATGGTTCGCGACCTTCTGCAGTGGAAAAAGGAGATTCCCGACGACTGGCAGGCGTGCTGGCAGAAGATTAACGAGAAGTATCAGCTCAATCCCGACTATAGAAAATGGTCGTGCACCGACGTAAAGGGCGATTTCAATATCGACGTCAAAATTAACGGCGCGTACGTTCTCGTCGGGCTTCTCTACGGGAACGGCGATCTCGACGAAACGATTAAGATCGCGTTCCGCTGCGGCCAAGATTCCGACTGCAATCCGTCGAGCGCGGCGGGCGTTCTCTTTACGACGCTCGGATTCAGCGCGCTCCCGCCGCGATTCTCCGAGAATCTCGACGAAGAGACGCGGTTCAGCCACACCGAATATAATTTCCCCGCGCTCATTAATGTGTGCGAGTCGCTCGCGACTCAGGCGGTCGAGAAGGAAGGCGGATTTGTACGCGAAGAGAACGGCGAGCGTTACTTCTATATTCCTAAGACGGAAATTGTCCCGAGCGCGCTGACGTCGTGCGCCGCGCCGACCGACCGTCCGCTCGAAGGCGAGGAAGGTTTCTTTACCGAAGAAGAGCTCGCGCAGCTGCGCTTCAGAGAACTTTCAGAGGAGGAATTCTTCCAGAAATATATGCTCGGATTCAAAGTGGAGGCAATGGGCCCGGATATGGATCCCGGTCAGCGTCATGAGTACCGCGGGCATAAGAACGTCTATCTGACGCATCCGGTCGACCGGGAAAACGGCGCGATTCTGGCCGGGACCGTTAAGGCCGGCGCGAAGACGAAGCTCCGATTCGACGTTACGTACCACCTTGCCGGAAAGGTAATCGGCGACTTTGACCTGATCGTTAAGGTCGACGGAAAAGAGGTTCTCAACGAGACCGTTTCGGAAAAGACGGTCGCCGAAGACGGTTGGCGCCACGTCGAGATTGATCTTTCGGAGTTCGCGGGCAAAGAAGTCGCCGTCCAAATTATCAATCAGCCGAACGGATGGTACTTCGAAGGGGCGTATTTCTCCGACTTCTCGCTTGTAGACGCCGAATAATTCCGGCGCGTTTCACGCGTTTTGGCTTTCCGGCGCGCCCAGTCTCTCCGACAGGGCGCGCTTTTTTTGTCATTTTGGGGAGTGAAAATGGGAAAAATAGGAAAAATAGAAAATTTTTTTGAAAGATTGAAGAAAATTTTCAGATTAAGAAAACCCGAATAAATAAGGCTCTTAGAGAGGGAAAAGGGGCAGGGGAAAATGAAGAATCAAGAAAAAACAGCAAAAATAGTTGGCGTTTAATGATTGACACGGTCAAACAAGTTGTTATATTAGTCACAGTCGTTTGGAAATCCGTAGATTTCCAGAAAATTTCGAACATGGCGACGTTTTCACTAAAGTGTTTTGGGAAGAACGGCGCCAACAACCCCCCTGTTAGGAGTTATTTTCAATGAAAAAGCATCTGAGCTTAATGGCGGCGTTGGCGGTTGTCCTTTCCGCGTCCTTCGCTTTCGCTCAAGAACAAGCTGCCGAACCGGCCGCCGCTCCCGAAGCTGCCGCCGCCGCTACCGAAGCCGCTCCGGCTCCGTGCGACGCTGTCGCTCCGTGCGCGCCCGTTTGCGAAGCCGCCGCTCCGGCGTGCTGCGCTCCGGCCTGCTGCTGCACCCCCGTTCGCAACGTTGCGAAACGCGCCGTTGGCGTCGTCCGTAAGGTCGCCAGCATTCGTATCCGTTGCTGCAAGCCCTGCTGCGCCGCTCCTTGCGCGCCGGCTTGCGACGTCAAACCCTGCGAACCGGTCGCTCCTTGCGCTCCGGCTGAAGAAGTCAAGCCCTGCGAACCGGTCGCTCCTTGCGCTCCGGTTGAAGCCGCTCCGGCTCCTTGCGCTCCGGTTTGCGAAGAAGCCGCTCCGGCTCCTTGTGCTCCCGTCTGCTGCAAGAAAGCTTGCTGCAAAAAGGTCTGCTGCTGCAAACCTTGCTGCTGCCAGCCCGTCCGCAAAATTGCCAAGCGCGCTATCGGCGTCGTCAGCAAAGTTCGCTGCATCCGCATCCGCTGCTGCAAGCCCTGCTGCGCTCCCGCTTGCGCTCCTTGCGCTCCGGTCGCCCCTTGCGCTCCGGCCGCCGCTTGCTGATTAAGCGCTCGCTTATTGCGAGATAAAAATTCTTCGTTCGAACGCCGAGCTTCGGCTCGCGTTTGTTCGAGCCCAGATACGAGGCGCGTCCTTGATTCCTAACGGGGACGCGTTTTCGTTTTTCTTGCCGCCGCGCTCGACGCGGCGTTTTTTACTTCAGGCGGCGCCGCGATATGAGCGCCGGGCGCGTCGCGGCGTGAAGAGAAGGCGCGGAGAGAACGCGGAGAGAACGCGGAGAGGCGGAGCCCGCGCGGCTGCAGACCGTCGCCGGCGGAGCCGCGCTCCCGGTCTGATTGAGAGAGAATACAACGGCGTCCGGGCCGGCGCTTCGGACAAGAAAAAAAGAACGGAACTCCGAGCGAATCAGAGTTCCGTTTTTTTGATTAAGCGGTTCTTAAACCGGTCTTCCGCGTTTTACGCGGGACCGCGTCAGGCGTTCTTCTTAGCGAAATCGAGCATGAAGTCGCGGAGCGCCACGACGCCTTCGCGGGGCATCGCGTTGTAGATCGACGCACGCTCCCCTTTGACGCTGCGGTGACCGGCGAGATTCGTGAGCTTGAGAGCTTTGGCTTCCTCTTGGAATTTCTTATCGAGCTCTTCGTCGCGCGTACGGAAGGAAACGTTCATGAAGGAGCGGTATTCCTTATTGCCGTGGACGATATAGAAGCCGTCGGTCGAATCGATCGCGTCGTAGAGCAGCTTGGCCTTTTCAAGATTGCGTTCGTGCATCGCCTTGAGACCGCCCTGTTCTTTGAGCCAGTCGGTAACGAGTTTCGTAACGTAGATCCCGAAGGTCGGGGGCGTATTGAGCATGGAGTCTTTTTCGGCGAGCTTCTTATAGGAGAACATAGAGGGGAGGTCGTCGCCGCTCATTTCGACGAAATCGTCGCGCATAATGAGGAGCGTCACGCCCGCGGGCCCGACGTTCTTCTGGGCGCACGCGAAGAGAACGCCGTATTTCTCGATATTGACCGGCCGGCTGAAGATCTCGCTCGACGCGTCGCACACGAGCGGAACGGAGACGTTCGGCTCGCTCTGATACTGAATTCCTTCGATCGTTTCGTTGGCGCAGAAGTAGCAGTAAGCCGCGTCGTCGGTAATATTGATTTCGGAGTCGGTCGGCTTGCGGACGTATCCTTCTTCCTTTCCGTCCCAGATCACTTTGACGGCGCCCTGCGTTTTCGCTTCCGAGGCCGACTTCTTACTCCAGTTTCCGGTAACGAGGTAGTTGCCCGACTTGTTCGTATTGCGAATGAAGTTCATCGGGAGCATGGCGAAGTGCGTGAGCGCGCCGCCCTGCAGGAACAGAATCTTGTAGTTCTCCGGAACGCCGAGGAGTTCGCGCACGTTCGCTTTCGCCTGCGCGAGAATCTCGCCGAACTGCTTCGATCGGTGACTGATTTCAAGGATAGAGGCGCCGCAACCGGGGAGACAGAGGAGTTCCTCTTGGATTTTCTTCAAAACGGGAACGGGCAGGACGGCGGGTCCGGCCGAGAAATTAAAGACGCGCTCTTCTTCTTGCATTTTTTATCCTTTCGACGAAACACGGCGAAATTACGTAATTTAGCGTTTGCGGCGCAGAGTTTCGGCGCCGCCTGCGTCCGTTGGAAGCGGGACGCAATAAAATCTTCGCCATTATACCAAATCTCCCCCTGCCGTTAAGGGGGAGCTCAAGGCCCGTTCGGGCCGCTCTTAACCGGCTCTCTAAATTACTTGCAATTATCTCCATTTTTCGAAGAAAACTTTCGTTTCTCTTGACAAAAAGGACAAATTCTTTTAGATTTTAGAATTGCCCTGTGTTTTCTTCAGAGCTTATTCCCTATATCCGACGCGAGGTCGGCATGCTGTTTATGCCGGGCGGCAAGTTGGCCGCTCGACGTGTTGTCCTTATGTGAAAAAGGCGGACGCAAATAAAATGGTCGAACTAGTTTCTGTCAGTCCCGATACCATGGCTCGCGAACTTGACTTTCCGTCCGAACAGGTCAAGGCGACGTTCGATCTCTTGGAAAAGGGCTATACGGTCTCGTTTATCGCCCGATATCGAAAAGATCAGACGCAGAATTTAAACGAACAGGAGGTCGCGAAGATCGCGGCCGTCTATCATAAGCAGCGCCAGCTCTCCGACCGGAAATACTCGTTCCTCAAGACGCTCGACGCGCAGGGCAAACTCACGCCGGAGCTCGAGGAAACGATTCGCGGCGCGCGTACGGCGCGCGGCGTCGACGACGCCTATCTCCCGTTCCGATCCAAGCGCGCGTCCGCGGCTCAATCGGCGCGCGACAAGGGGCTTGATCCGCTCGCGGACGCGATCTTTAACGCGGCCGACGAATCGAAATCGCTCGAGGAATTAGCTCAAGCGTACGTTTCCGCGGAGAAAGGCGTCGGGACGGTTCAAGAGGCGCTCGCGGGCGCGGGCGAGATTCTCGCCGAGCGTTTCGCTGAGAATACGCGTCTTCGCCGCTTTGTCCGCGACGCGCTGCAGCAGGCCGGTTTGTTCGTATTCAAAAAGGTCGAAGGAGAAGACGACGAAGAGCCGGACGCGCCGTCCGCCGAAGAGAAGGGCAAAGAGCCGGACGCGCCGGAATCTCCGGAGTCCGCCGCGGCCGCCGAAAGCGCAGAAAGCGCCGCGTCCGACGAATCCGCGAGGCCGTCCGAGCCCGCCGGGGAAGCGGCCAATTCAGACAAGCCCGCCGCGAAACAGGCGTCTAAGAAAAAACAGCGTTCCTTTATGAGCCTCCGCCGCGCTCGCGTGCAGAAGGAGCTCGCGAACTATTTCGGCGTCGAAAAACTGATTCATTCGCTGACGCACGCGGAAATTCTGGATATCAATCGCGGCGAGAATCTAAAAGTCCTGACGGTCGAGCCGAAGCTCAGTCTCGCCGGCCTGACGCGCCGCGTCGCCGACGAGTTCGCCTTTGAAACGCGCGCGTTTGGAAAGTGGCTTGCCGAGCGCGCCGACGAAGGGATTAAAAATCTGGCGATTCCGTCGCTCGTCGCGGAAAAACGGCGCGAACTGACCGACGCCGCCGAAGAATGGTCCGTGTCGGTCGTCGCGAGAAACGTGCGCAATCTTCTCCTTCAGCGCCCGATCGAAGGGCGGCGCGTCCTCGGCGTGGAGCCGAACACGCGCTTCGGAAGCCGGATCGTCGCGCTCGACGAAAATGGCGCCGTTCTGGCGTACGAGGCCGTCTTTATGGCCGGTTCGGATCAGCGCCGCGAATTCGCGCGGACTAAGATCGTCGAGACGGTCGAGAAGTACAATATCAGCGTAATCGCGATCGGGAACGGGCCCGGCAGCCGCGAGGCGGCCGATTTCGTCAGCCGAATTGTCGAGGAGAAATTCGCCGACAAAGACGTCGCGTATATCGTTGTGAACGACGTCGGGGCGTCGGCCTACGCGGCCAGTCCCGCCGCGGAAGAAGAATTTCCGAGCGTCGATCAGCGCACCCGCGCCGCCGCGTCGATTGGGCGGCGCCTTCAGAATCCGCTCGACGAGTTCCTGAAGTTCGACGTGGAACGTTTCGGGCAGACGATGTTCCAGCACGACGTCCACTTCCGGACGTTCCGGGACGCTGACAGCGTCAGCCGTCTCAAGACGTTCGCTCTGCTCGACCGCTTGCAGCTTCTCTGCCGTGATGAGCTCGCCCGTCGGAATGCGGGTGGCAAGGCAGGCATAAGCGGGCTTGGACCAGGTGAAAAGCCCAGCCTCCCTGGACAATTTCCGCAGCTTTGCCTTCGTGATACCGCACATGCGCAGGGGGGACAGCACACCTTCCTCGCCCAGAGCCTTAAACCCCGGGCGATCAGAGATATCGTCACTGGCGTTTGTCCCATCAATGATAAGTTCAAAACCGTGACAGAAGCGCCCAGCTCCTTTGCAAGCCGCAGCGCATCGCGGTACTCAAATTCCGGCTGGAAGGGGGATTTGACGTAGTACACCCCCAGTTCCTTCGCCCATTTGAGCCCTGCAT
>CADACS010000018.1 GCA_902786505.1 uncultured Planctomycetota bacterium
GAGTTTGATAAACTTAATACAAAAGAACAGGCGTATGTTTTAACGGCTCTTTTTATCTATGAAAGAATCCGTCGAAGGCCGATGGTAACAGACGAAGAATGGAAACTCGCGAAGGAAACTATTATCGGCGGTTATGACAAAAAAGCCGGTCTAGGATTCACATGGTCCCAATTCCAGCTTTTGCGAACGTTAACGTCGAATTATAACATAAGTAGGACTCAGTTATGGCAAGAAATGAAAGTATTCGACTGGTTTCCGTATCGACCGCTTGCCTGTACAGAGATGGACTTCGACTTCGATCGTAGATTCCAACTCATAGGCTTTAAGGTGAACGAGCAGCGCATGTTCCTGCTCCCTCCGTGTGAATTTCCTCCCGAAGCTCCTGAAGGAGTTGTGAGCGAATCCGTTTGGTGGCAAAGAGTAAACGTTATTAAAAAGTGCGCGTACAGCTCTGAAATTGCTTTCCCCGCGTTTCACCCTGAGGAAACTGACGACACAACTTTGAGAGAGTCCACTGAAAGGAAAGACAGCAAATTATACGCAAAATGGTCGTCTGATCTCGAGAATTGCCTTCAATATATTGACGTTTCCGTGCATTTAAAAATTACCCCTGAAATCTTTGAGCAAGCCTGTGTATTAGAAAATTTGGGAAAAGGCTCAAATGCTTCATACGGCGGCGCTCTTCCGTACCCTATAGAGGAATTTCTCAGAAGAACAGACAAAAAGGAACAAACTTCCGCTTCAGACACGCCTGGGCTTGCCGCTATCAGGGAATATCTGATTGTATGGCAGAGTTCAAGCGGTATTTATAGAGTTCGTCCTCTGCTTACCCAAGCTCATCCGTACGGCAATAGTTCTGTAGAACCAAAGACGTTGGGAGAAATCGCCCGATTTCTTCTCGAAGGGCGAATTCAGTACGACAAACCGTTCTTTGACAGGGAACTATTGAAGCGGTGAATTCCTTCAAAACGGAGTGAAGTGAAGGAAGGTTTCCGAAACGGTTTTGAAGTACACGGAGTCGTTTCAAAAGACGCCGCTGAATAAAGGTTTCATGTAAAATGAACGGCGTCGTCTTTGTGTTGGACGAGTTGTTTTTTCATTACTGTTTCCAGTTATTTTAACTTTCCGGCGTCTAACTGCCCTCAAAAGAACGTTTTCATTTGCAGCGCGGCCTTTTCAGCAAAGAGGACGACGCGGCAGTGAACTTGTTCTTTTCAGGCGTCCGCCCGGAAGCCCTCGGCAAAAAGATGAAAGAACGCTAATCCGTGTGTTTTGTTTTTTTAGTTCTTAATTGGGGCGTTCCTTTGGTTCGTTGAGAAATTTCATGCGCGTTCTTTTCTCTTCCTGCCATAACTATCTTGATCCAACGAGCGGCGCCGCGATTTCTACGCGCGCGCTTCTGCGCGGACTCGTTAAGCGCGGCGTTGAGACGCGAGCGTTCTGCGGTTCGTTTTTTGACGGTCGGGATTTTACCGAGGCGGATTTTATCGCTCTCCTTTCGCGTCTTGGGTTAAAAGCGAATATTGAAACGTTCCGCGTTAAAATGAAGGATCGAAGTACGGAATTCAAACTCGCGCGATTTAACGATTCCGGAATTGACGCGACGGTCTTTTTGCCGAACGGCGCGTTCGACCGCTCTCGCCCCTCCGGCTATCTTTCTGAAATCACGGGCAAACTTTTTCTCAAGCTTTTTTTCGCGGAACTGGATAAATTTCAGCCGGACGTGTACGCAAGCTATGGGGGATACTGGGCCGCGCCGTACGCGGCGGAGGGCGCGAAACGGGGAGGGGCGGCGAACGTTTTCTTTTTACACAATCTTGCGTACCGCCGTCGGGAGCTGTTCGACTTTTTCGACTTAGTTGTCGTTCCGTCGGAATTCGCAAAGAAAAGATATTCCGAAAAACTTGGAATCTGTACGGAAGCCGTTCCTCCGGTAATCGACGAAACGCTTGTTGTTTCCGATTCTTACGAACCTCGCTGGATTACGTTTATTAATCCATCCGTTGAAAAAGGACTGTATTTCTTCCTGGGAATTGCGCTTGAACTGAACCGCAGACTTCCGGACGCGCCTATTCTTGTCGTGGAAAGCCGCGCTAAAATCGACGCGCTGACTTCGATCCCCGAATCGCGGGCTCTAACCAATCTTTATTTTTCAGGGTCTCTTGACGAGCCGCGAGAAATCTATCGGCAGAGCAAAATACTGCTCATACCGTCCCTTTGCGAAGAGACCTTTTGCAGGGTCGCGGTCGAAGGGGCGCTCAACGGCGTTCCCATTGTCGGCTCCGACCGCGGGGCCCTTCCGGAGGTCGTCGGCAATAAGTCGCTTACGCTCGGCGTCCCGGCGCGTTTTACGGCGTCGACGCGTATCGTACCGGAGCTATCGGAAGTTGCTCCTTGGATTAAAGCAATCGTTTCCCTTTGGAACGACGAAGATAAAAGGAAAGCCGTCGGCGCGGAGCTTCGAAGATACGCGGCGCGGTTTTCGTGTGAAAACTCCGTTGCGCGTATGATCGAATTACTGCGGAAAACGGCTGACGCCCACGCGAAAAAGTCGCTGTGAGCGCTTTTAGGGGAGCGTCTAAATATTTCCTGCCGTTTGATCGAAAAGAAGCTCTTTGCAAAAACGGTTATTTGTTTACAATCTGCCAAGGTTCTCAAAAAATCCATCCGAACTTTCTGAGGAGAGAATTGGGGAGTAGGGATGTTTTTACATTCTCGCGCGATAAAAAGCCGCCGTGTGAAAAAATGGCGTTCTTTTGCGCCGTTTCCCTTGACTGAAATCGTTTTTTTTCTTACCGTTCACGCAGCTAAGATTGGATTGACTTGCGCGCCGCAGAAAGTCTTTTCCCCAATTTACGCGATATTGGGGTTGTTATTTCGTTATAAACGATACAATAAAAGACGTTGGACCGACGGCGTCCGTTAGTATAGCAATCGCGTCTAACACGAGTTACAGCTCGACTTGGATTTTTGCATCAGGATAACGCTATGAAATGTCAAAAGTGCGATAAGCCAGCAACGTTCCATATAACGGAAGTGATTAACGCCGCCGCCGTGGAACTGCATCTTTGCGACGAACATGCGTACCAGTATCTTCATCAGAACGACGCTCAGTCCCCTTCCGACGCCGGGAACCATTCTATTCCGCAAGAGATTGTCGAAGAAGACCGAATCGAGGAAGACGCCGACTTGAAAGACATGACCGACGAACTGGAAGAGTCGGATTTCGAGTGCTGCCCCTGCTGCAAGCTTTCTTTTCTTGATTTTCGCAAGTCTGGCAAGTTCGGCTGCGAGAACGACTATCGCGCGTTCCGCGACCGGATCGAGCCGCTTTTGATCGGGATTCACGGCGCTAAGACTCACATTGGCAAACGGCCGGCGCGATTTCATTCTCCCGATTCCGGCGCGCAGCTCGTTCGCTTGCGCTGCGAGCTTAACGACGCCGTCGCCACGGAAGATTACGAGCGCGCTTCCGTCCTTCGCGATAAAATTAAAGCGCTGGAAGAGAAGGCGAAAGAATAAGTTCCTTTGCCCGCTTCCAACGCTTCCGCATAGGGCCGGACTCCGCCCATTAGAAGACGCGGTCGATCGTAACGTTGTCGGTAACTCTCCAGACGCCGTCCTGTTCGCGCCGCAATTCGACCGTCGAGAAGTCGGCTATGCCGTTAAACGGATAAGGACCGACGTTCATGACGAGCAATCCGCCTCCCGAAACGTTAACCTTTCCCTTGGCCGAGCCCCTCAGCGATACGATTGCCCGCGGAGGGGACGTCGTTCTGTTGAGTTCGAGAATCTTGAAGTTAGAGACTTTGGCGCTTTCTATTTCAACCGATCGCAAATTCTGATCGACGAGCATGCGCGTCTTAAAGGCTTTTTCCGAAACGTACTTGAGAACGCCGTCCGGATCGTTGTTCCGAACAGAGTTTTCAATTGCGGAAATCGATTCGCGAATTAGCTTTTCGTCGGTCTTAACGAAGTATACGAGGAACGCGCCGACCGCGACCGTGAGCGCTCCCGCGCCAAGACCGGCGAATGTGAACCAGCGTTTGCCCGTCGCCTGCGACAGCGCGTATCCGAAAACGAGAACGCACGTTCCCGCGATCGACCAAAATAGAAAACTTTCTAAAAGCAGATTCTTCATAGTTGTCGCTTATTTCCGTTTCTGTCCAAAGACTCAGACTTGCGGGTGAATCCACGGAGCGCGGTATTCTCTCGCGAGGAGCGCGTTCGCCTCGTCGTCGTTCTTGACTTTGCCCGCTTCCTCGTCCCATTCGAGCGATCTGCCCAGCTTCATTGAGATATTTCCGAGCACGCAGCAAATCGTTGAAATCGCTCCCTCTTCGATATCGCTTCGCGGGCGTCCGCGATCGACTACGCAATTGACAAAGTCGGTCATGTGGTCGCGAACCGCTTGCGCGCAGAAGAGCTCAATATTGGGTTCCGTTTTGTCTTCCGGATACTGATCGGTATTATACTCAACGTCGACGTGCACGTCTTCGTTGGGCGATTTCCGATATTCGTGATAATCGTATCCGAAAACGCTCGCTTTGAGAATACCGCGTTCGCCGTAAAAGTATCCGCCCCACGGATGCCGCCGGTCGGGCAGTTCCGACCAATTTCTGTGGTTCCAGACGATTTCCATATCGCCGTAGTTAAAGACGACCGTTTGCGTATCGGGGCAGTTGTCGAGTCCGCCGCCCTTTACGTACTGTCCGCCGGTCGAGAAGATCGTTTTAGGATAGCGTTTGCCGGTAATCCAGCGCGCCATATCGAACATGTGCACGCCCATATCGCCCAGCGTTCCGTTTCCGTATTCCATGCGCATGCGCCAGGATCTCCGGCGCAGGAAAGGATAGTACGGGAGTTTAGGCGCGGGGCCGCACCAGAAATCGTAATCGAAACCGTCGGGAACTTCGGCGGGATCTTGCCGGAACGGGCCGCCGGGGCCGCCATAGTACGAAAAGATATCGACTTGCGAAATCTTGCCGATCTTTCCGGAATCGACATACCGCTCTTTCGCTTCCATGAGATGCTTCGTACTGCGGCGCTGCATGCCGACTTGGACGACCGCCTTGTGCTTGCGCGCGGCGGCGAGCATCGCCTGGCATTCGACGACGTCGACGCCGATGGGCTTCTGGACGTAGACGTCCGCGCCCGCCTCGACCGCCGCGATCATGGGCAGGGCGTGCCAATGGTCGGGCGTGTCGACGAGCACGAGATTCGGTTTGCTTTCCGCGAGGGCTTCTCGATAGTCGTTGTACGTCTTGGGGCGGTTGTGCGATTTCTGGCGTTCGGCGACCATGCCGGCCGCGTTCTCGCGCGCTTCCCGGTCAACGTCGCAAATAGCGACCACTTCGACCGGAGCGACCTGAATGAGCCGGAAAAGGTCCATTTTGCCGTACCAGCCCGCGCCAATGAGCAGCACGCGGTACGTTTTACCGTCGGAGTTAGGGGAATCGTCGGCAAACGCCGCGGACGCGAGAGTTGCGGCTGAGAGACCGCCGTACTGCAGGAAGGTTCTGCGTTCCATTTATTTTTCCTCGTCGATAGGGAGCGGGATTGTTTAGTATTTGACCTTCTAGATTTTATTCGAACGGGCCGCCATACGCAAGAGGTTGGCATGACGGCGGCGACATTAAAAAACGCCGTCGATTTCTCGGCGGCGTTCGAATGGAAAGGCGGCGCGTTGAGCGGAACTCAGTTATACCAGAACGTCTCGACGCACGGCTGATTCTCGTAGAGCCAATGCTTAATGAATTCGCGGTCGGGCACGAAATTGACGTTGACGTCGCCGACGGTGCAAACGTCCTGTCCGACGATGAGAACGGAGTCGTCGGGAGAGGCGTGCGAGAGCGCCCAAACGATCGCGTCGGCGCGATTCTTGATCACATTGACCTTTTCGGGCTTTTCGAATCCTCTCAGGACGTCTTCAAACGCCTCTTCCTTTTGAGATTCGAGATTGTTTCCGCTCGTAACGATCGTATAATCGGCGTTCGTTTCCGCGGCGCGCCCGACGAGCGGCCGTTTACTGCGGTCGCGGTCTTCCGGGGACGCCAAGACGCAGTAGAGCGAGCCGGTACTGACGCGCTTCAGGGTTTCGAGCGCGGCGGTGAGCGATTCCGGCGAATTGGCGCGGTCAAGATAGACGCCAAACGGCTGTCCGCAGTCGATGCGTTCCATTCTGCCGGGAATATAGGAGACGCGTTCGATACCGCGCGCCGCGACCTTGAGGTCAATATTCCACGCGATGGCGAGCGCCGCCGCTTCCAAGCAGTTGTACATGTGCTCTTTGCCGACGATATTCGTGTGAATAGGGCACGCGTCGGAGCCCGCGACGATATAGAACGTTTGACCGCTCGCGTTCCGTTCGACGGGCGTGCCCGAAACGTCGCATTGCGTCGGCTGGATGCCGACCGTCAGCGTCGGCTGAGTTATGAGATGAAGGGCCGCGTCGGTTACTCGGTCGTCGACGTTGCAGATCGCCACGCCCGTACTCTTGAGGTAGCTGAAAATCTGCATTTTGACGCGGCGGTACTGATTGACGGTACGGTGGATATCGAGGTGATCGCGCCGGAGATTCGTGAGGCAGACCGCGTCAAATTCGAGGCCCGCGATCCGCTTTTCTTCGAGCGCCAGGGAAGAGACCTCCACAAGGGCGCACACGCAGCCGGCGTCGACCATTTTTTGAAGGAGAACGGCAAGGTCTTCCGGTTTCGGGGTCGTTTCCGCGAGCGGCGAGAATTTCTCGCCGTCGTAAACGCCGAGAGAGCCGATTAAACCGATCTTCTGACCCGCCTGCGCGAGAACGCCGCCCAAGATATACGACAGGGACGATTTTCCCGCCGTGCCCGTAATTCCTATGAGTTTGAGTTTCTTGCCCGGAAAACCGTAGAACGCCTGGCAGGCGCGCGCGTAGACCGACCGCGGATCGTCGACAAAGATCGTTTGGAAGCCCGTTTCCGATTCGAGATTATTGCCCGCGTCGAGCTCCGGAGCGAGCGCCGCTTCAAAGTCGTTGGAAACGACGGCCGCTTCGGCGCCGCTCGCTTTAGCCGCTTTGAGCCCGGCAAGCGCGGCGTCGGCGCTGTCCGCGCCACAGACGTACAGTCCATTCGGCAGCGGTTCGCTGGGGTCGGACCCGCAGAGAGAGACGGTTACGTCGCGATAAGGCGCGACGTCTTCCCCTTCAAGCAGAATCGAAAGCGCGACCGGTATTCCGAATTTCGATTGTATCGACATGTATAATAATCCTTCGTTTTACGCAGTGAGTCCCGTTCCGCCCTTTGTGAAATCAGACGCAACGGACGCGTTCGCGCAAGAGCGCGAATCGACGTCGCGGGAATTATGAGTTTTTTCGCGTTTTGGGTCAATAGCGGATTCGCGTCCTTTCGTTAATACGCGCGCGGATTAAAGCGCGTACGGCTTTTTTGAAAAAAAGTACGGTTCGCTCTTTCGCTTGACATAAACCAGACGCTAACTTCTTTCGGGAGCCGCGCGGCGCTTGGCGTTCGGCGTTTTGAGGACTCTTGCCGATTTGGTATGAAAACGTATAATAACGTGCGATTTCGACCGCGAATTTGTCGGTCGTGCGCTGAAAATTACTGAACTTAGGACGAAAAAGAAAATGAACTTTAACGTTGTTCTGCAGACGTCGATTCCCGGTATGACTCCGAAACGCGGCAAAGTGCGCGATATTTACGATTTTGGCGACAAGGTTCTCCTTGTGAGCTCCGACCGTATCAGCGCGTTCGACTGGATTCTTCCGACCGCGATTCCCGACAAGGGCAAGGTTCTCAACCAGACCGCCGAATTTTGGTTTGAAACGCTTGGCGTTCGCAATCACGTTATAACGACCGACGTTTCTAAGATTCCGTTTCCCGCCGGCACGGATCTCAGCATGTTCGAAGGGCGATCCGTTTTCTGCGAGAAGACGAAGGTCGTCCCCATCGAGTGCGTGGTGCGCGGCTATCTGGTCGGTTCCGGCTGGAAAGAATATCAGAAATCCCAGACGGTTTGCGGTTTGAAGCTTCCGGCCGGCCTTGTCGAAAGCGCGAAATTAGACGAGCCGATCTTTACGCCCTCGACCAAAGAGGAGACGGGCCACGACCAGAACATCTCTTTCGAAGAGACGGCGGACCGCGTCGGTTCCGAGATCGCGGAGAAACTGCGCGCCTATTCGCTCGATATCTTCAAACGCGGGAGCGAATACGCGGCGAAGCGCGGCATTATCGTCGCCGATACGAAATTTGAATTCGGGCTCCTTCCTTCGGGCGAGCTCATTCTCATCGACGAAGTTCTCACGCCCGATTCGTCCCGATTCTGGCCCGCCGATCAGTACGAGCCTGGCAAGAGCCAACCGTCGTTCGACAAGCAATTTGTCCGCGATTGGCTGCTCGGTTCCGGCTGGGATCGCAATTCGCCGCCGCCGACTCTCCCGGACGATATCGTTCTGAAGACGCGCGCGAAGTATATCGAGGCGTTTGAACGCATTACCGACCGTAAACTGAAGTTCCAGTCGGAAATCTGACGCGGTTCCGCGAGGCCGGGAAACGGGGAAAGCATGTCGGACTATCTTCTTTTGGCAGACGCCGTCGCTCCTCCGGAGGCGGTTCGTTCGCTTACGCAAGGGGCGGCCGCCGCCGGATGCGCCGTCGTCGTCTTCCTCATTTTCGGCCTGATTTTAGCGATTCCAATTTTGCGCGGCCGCAAATTGAAACATCGCTGCGCATGCGCCGCTTCGCGCGACGTCATGCGCATACTGGAAGAACGGGAACGCGCCGCGCTCGAGGCGGCGCGGTACAGTCCGAATACGGTCGACGTGAACAATCTTCCGCAAGCGTCGCCGGAACTGGCGGAGTACGCGCGAACCGCGGCGAGGGACGGCGCCGAGCCCGACGCCGGTTCGCAGCCGCGGCCCCGCAGTTGATCATTTCGACGCGCCGCGCGGCCGCGCGTCGACTCTAACGTATTCTTGCGCCATGCGTTACGTCTGAGCGTCCGATTCTTTTTGGCGTAACGTTTGTCTTTATGCGCGCGATTAGTTAAGTTCAAGGGAACCAACGAAAAGAGACTGTAAACGAGGGCGCCGAGTGAGCGAACGCAATTCCGGTAATCATGGCGATTTAATTACAGATACTAACGCCTTGCTTGAGTCTGTGCGCAGATCGATAGACGAGATTAAAGCTCTCGATCAGAATCAGAGCGAAGATCGAATCGTCATTGAGCCGAAGTCTGAAAACTCCGCTCAGACCGAGCGGTTAAATCCGCCTTTGGCCGACTCTGGGAAAAATAGAAAAAGACCGTCTTGGTTCAAGCGCGTCAAAAGCGCCGCGCCCCCCTGGGCGCTTCCGCTGACGCTCTATCTTCTGACGTGGCTGACGACGACCGGCGTCGGTTCTCTTTGGTACGGCGGAGGTTCTGTTTTTTCCGGGCTTCTCTTTTCCGCGCCCCTTATGACCATTCTTACGTGCCATGAGCTTGGTCATTACTTTCAGAACCGCCGTTACGGGATATCCGCGACGCTCCCTTATTTTATCCCCGTTCCCATTCCTCCGCTGGGCACGTTTGGCGCGATTATACTCATGCGGGGCAGGGCGCCGAACAGCCGCGCGCTCTTTGACGTCGGTATTTCCGGGCCGCTCGCTGGGCTTGCCGTAACGCTCGTTTTTTTAACGGTCGGCCTGACGCTTTCGACCGTAGTTCCCACGACGCCGGAACTCTTAGCGCAGGGCGGATTTGTTTTTAGCGAACCGCTTATCATGCAGTGGTTTGCCAAGGCGCTTATCGGCTACGATCCGGCGACGGAAACGCTCATAATGCATCCGACGGCCGTCGCCGCATGGGTTGGCGTTTTACTGACGACGCTCAATCTGTTCCCGATCGGGCAGCTTGACGGCGGGCACGTTTTCTACGCGCTCGCGCGCCATCGAGCGAAGACGCTGTCTTATATGCTGTTTGGACTTGCCGCGGTCGCGGTTGTTCTTTTCAGATGCTGGAATTGGTCGCTGCTGCTTATTCTTCTGTTTTTCTTAGGATTGCGTCATCCGAATACGCAGAACGACTTTCAGCCGCTGGGACTGTGGCGGACTGTTCTCGGCTGGGCGACGCTTGCCTTTATTATCCTTGGTTTTACCGCGAACCCGCTCGACTACAGAGAGCCGACGGCGCCGTCCCCCGCGGAGACCGCCGTCGAGAGCGTGGAGAATCCTGCTTAACTTCTTATCTTGCGGGTCTTAGAAAGCCTTTTAACGGTCAAGCGTCCAGACGTCGATTTCGCCGTTCGAATTGAGCGCGTAGATTCGCCGCGCGTCGGGCGAAACGCCTAAATCGACGACGAACGTTTCTTCCGTGCGCGAAATACCGTCGTAGGGGATTTGCCCGAGCCATTCTCCGGTCAGACTAAAGAGCTGGATAGGAGAATTAGCGCTCGCGACCGCCTGCGTCGCGAACGCGCCGGCGTCCGCGGTCGCCAGCCACGAATCTTTGGAGACCGCGACCGCGATCGGATTGGCCGAGCCGGTAAACGCGTGAATTGTGTTGCTTTCGCGAGTCCAGGAGTGAGACGGATTATTGACCCCGACGCTTACGTTGAACGAATCGACGCGGAAGAGCCCGGAATTCGCTACGAACAGTTCGTTCTGGTCGGGAAGGAAGGATAGGGAGAAATTGCGCTCCAGTCCGGGCCGCAGTCCCGGATATGCCGTCGCGTCGTCGGGCGCGCCAATTTCGCAGTCTGGCAAACAGGTCAGTTCTCCGTTTTCCCGGAGCGAGTTGAGTTTGGCCCAAGAATAACGCCAAACGCGCCCGGTGGCGTAGTCCGCGACGAAGAGACGTTCCGACGAGCACGCGAGCCCGCGAATTACCGCGTCTGGAACCGTTAAAACCGTTTCCAGTTCGTTGCCTGTTTCTCTGCGCGCGGTATAGGTCGTAACGCCGTTGTCTTCCGCGGCGGCCGTTTCCAAAGAGAAGCGGAGGGCTTTGATTGTATCCGTATAGGCGACGAGAAGGGTTCCGTTCGTAGCCGCTTTTTCGTCAAATACAAAAGTTGCCGCGGTTGGGGATTCTTGCGCGTCGTTCCGCCAAAAACCGAGCTTTTCTCCCAAAGCGTTATAGAGCGAGACGCCGGAACGGTCTGCAAGAAAGAGTTCGTCGTTCCAGCCGACCGCGAAGGCCTCGACGAGCGATTCTGAGTTCGGAATAATCGTAGTCTGGAGATTGAACGAGAGCGTGTCGTTGGAAACTTGATAATAGAGCGCGCCGGAATTGCGCGACGGGGCGCTGAGGACTCCGAACACGCCAATCACGACCGCGAACAGCGTAACTATGGAGAG
This sequence comes from uncultured Planctomycetota bacterium, assembly GCA_902786505.1. Classification (GTDB taxonomy): domain Bacteria; phylum Planctomycetota; class Planctomycetia; order Pirellulales; family Thermoguttaceae; genus RUG369. The sequence continues at coordinate 11,331 of CADACS010000018.1, forward strand.
TACAAACCAAGTCGTTCGCGGGTTTTCAAGAGAACTGTCGTTAAAAACGACGCGCCGCCACTGTCCGGACGGATTCGAGTCTTCATGTTTTGAATCCAACACGACGTCTTTTTTAGCCATCTACAGAATCCTCTAACGGTAAAAAACCAAACGCGCCTTGCGCTTTTCTTCTCACTTTCCTCTCCGGTATTATACGGCGCCGCGGGGCTTGGCACAAGCCGCGGATTCTTTTTTTCGCGAAATTACGTCCTTTTATTCGCGCAGCCGACTTTGGAATCGCATAAAAAAACCTCGTTTAACAGACGTCAAACGAGGTTTTAATTTTGACTTGCGCGCCGAAGCGCCGGCGGCGGATTACATCATCATTCCAGCCGCGCCGGTACCGAGCCCGCCCATCTGATTGGAGCCGTCGTAACGGCTAAGTTCGCGCGCGTCTTCTTTGACTTCGCGAACGCGCATGAGCCCGTTCGGCTCGAGGATCAGCACCTTGCCCGGCGATCGGTATTCCGCGTTGCTAATCTTCGTTCCGCCAAGCGCGTCGACAACGCAGACGTTCGAAATGTGGTTGACCGATTTCTTCGTCTTTTTCTTGCTCGTGTCGCCGCCGTCCATGCCGTACATATCCATCGTCATACCGCCGGAAACGCTGACCGGATCATGCGACTGACCGGGGAAGTTCGCGACTTGACCGCGCTTCATAGCGAGACCTTGAACGATTGATTCCGAAGCGTCGTCGGCGTCGAAATAGACGGACGAGAGAGTAATGCGCGGTTCCGCGCCAGGTCGGGTCGCCGCTTCGACGCTCTCCGCGTAAACGCGGGAAACTTCGCCGAGCGAAACGGGATTGGACTGTTCGCTGAATTCCGAGTCGACCCACGTCTTCTTAATCGTTTCAGGATCAACGACGAAACGTTCTTCAACGCCGTAGTTCGGGTTCGCCAAGTGCAGTTTAACGCGGTAGACGTACGTTTTTTCCGGTTCGACGTCAAAATCGAAGTAGCGGAAGAGGTAGTAGTCGACGGAAACCGCTTGCTGAACGCGGAGACGGGACTTGGTAATCGCGTCTTGGTTGATCATCCAGGAGTTTCCTCCCGCGCCTTCCATTCCGCCGTTCAGACCGCCGCCCATGCCGGAGTCCATTCCCATTCCGCCGGCCAATCCTCCGGTCATGCCGCCTCTCATACCGCCCATCATGCCGGTCGACATGGTTCCCATTCCGCCGCCCATCGCGCCCATGCCGCCGCCCATTTGCGCGTCGGCGAACGGATCGCGATTCTGAAGATCGCTTTCGTCGAATTTCTTCATCGCTTCCTGAAGGTCGGTCCACTCTTTGAGCTCGTCCGCCTGAACCTTAATCTGTTCGGTCGAGTTAAGAGGGATATTCGGCAGGTTCGCGACTTCTTCGCCGAAGGGCTTATTAGCCATCGGCGGGCAGTTCATCGCCATCGGCGGGAAACCGGGCGCGGTCGGGGCCATATAGCTGTACCCAACCTGGTCGGATCCGACGCCGGACCAGTTGTTGTTTTCCTTGCGGATCGCGCTCAGGACGTTGATCTGCTTCCACTGAACGTTGCCGTCCGGCTGGACTTCGCCGCGTTCAAGGTCGTAGAAGAGGTAACGCGGCTGGTCGCGAATGTCGTCGAGATACTGGGCGTTGCCGAACAGATCGTTGTACGCCGCCTGCTGCTTGCGAATCGGAATTGATCCGGTCAGCGTAATCCACTTACGGCCTTTGAGTTCGCCGGACGAGCCGGTAAGACCGCCCATGCCTCCGCCCATAGCGCCGCCGCCCATCGGCCCGGCGCCCATGCCGCCAGCCATGCCTCCGCCGCCCATGTTGTTGCCGGACGCAGAGATCTCGTTGTACATGATCGCCCCGATGCACGCGACGGCTTTGAGGTTTTCAAGCGGAAGCGGAACAACGTTCGGGCGCTTGTTTTTATCGGGGAAGAGGGACTGTTCCCAACGGGTCGGGGTTACGTATTCGTTGACTTTAACGCCGCTCTTAATGAGTTCGGCGTATTTGTCGTAATCAAAGATAACGACCGATTCGTCGTACTCTTTCGGCGTAACCTTGCTGTTTTTGATATTCTCGTCCGCGCGGCTCGAGGAGTCGTTAATCTGATTGGGCGTAAGCGTGAATTTTTCCAAACCGCTGCCCATGGCGACAAACGCGCCCGCAAGAACGATACCGGCGGCGGCGAGAAGCCACTCTCCATGCAGGACGAAGAAGTTGTACTCGTTCACGCCGGCGTTCTGCTTTTTCTTCGGCTTGGCCTTGCCTTTGGCTTTCGCCGCGGCTTTTTCCGCTTTCGCCGCAGCTGCGGCCGCCTTCTTCGCTTCTTTATCTTCTTTGGATTTAGCGCACATGGCGTTTCCCTGACTCTTTATGTTTTAATATCGAAAACGTTTCCGAAAGGTGAAGTTCCGAGGTTAGCGAACGGCGCGACGTAGGAATCGCGCCGTTTGTTTCCAACCGTCACGTCGCGGCGTTAGGCGCGGGCTCAGCCGGAGTCTCTGCCGGAGGGGCCGCGGGAGCGGGCTCGGCAGGCGCGGGCTCGGCCGGAGTTTCAGCTGGGGTTTCGGCCGGAGTCTCAGACGCGCCCGAGTCGCCTTCGGCGTTTGCAGCGTCGCCTTCAGCGTTTTGATCGCCCTGCGCGTTCGCTACAATTTCTTCCGCTTGGGCGTCGGCTTTTTCCGCATTGTCGCCGGTCGCGAAATTCGCTTCGTTCGGTTCGTTAAAGATATTGATAATGCCATAGACTTCGACGCGGATCGTGTCGGCGCCATATTCAGACTGGCTCAACTCGGAGCGTCCAATTTCAACGCCGCCCATGCCGCTGTCCATACCGCCCATGCCGCCCATGCCGCCGTTCATACCGCCGTCAAGACCGCCGGCCGCGCCTCGCGCGCCGCCGCGTCCGCCTCGACCGCGACCGCGGCCGCCCGACGCGTCGGAGGAACCGCCCATGCCCATGCCGCCCATCATGCCTTCCATACCGCCCATCATGCCGCCCATCATACCGCTGGCGCCGCCTTCGGCCGACATATTTTCAAGCGGGATCGGCATAACGAACGGGATGTTGTTGTCCGGGCAAATACGAATGTGCTTGACGTCGATAGGCATCGAGCAGTTCGCGCAGCTCGCGAGCAGTTCCGGAATCTTACGTTGGTCGATAGCGACCTTTAAGCAGACCGGCATCTTATTGAATTCAGCGAACGGAGGCTTGTCTTCCGCAAGGAGCGGTTTATCCTCGTCTCCGACGTAACGGCCAATGACAATCTTGGTCAACGCCTGATTTTCAGCGGAACCGGTCAGAATCGACGTTCCGCCCGCGCTGCCCATCGCGCCCATCGTCGACGCCATCGCGTCGGACGACATAGAGGACAGGTCGTTCGACATGGCGCTCTTGCCGGTAAGGTCGCCGATCGTCTGCGAAAGGGTTGTGAATTCGACAGCCGCGTTTTGGCCAATGAGCATCTGTTCGACACACTTAACCGGCGCTTTTGCGATATTGTCGACGTATTCTTCGCTCGCCGAGTTCGTAGCCGCGATAACGCTGATAAGCGCTTCGTAGACCCAGAGGGTTTCCTGCGCGTACCAAACCTCGATAGAGGTCGGGTTGGCGTTGGCGTCCCAAGTCGGGAGCGAGTAGATTTCGGGTTCCGGCCAATCGACGTTGCCTACGATACGGCGACGTTCTTTATAAGGAGGAAGACCGGGGAAGAATCGCTGCGACCAAGAGGGATCTTCGACTGCGGTCGCTCCTCCGCCCATGCCGCCCATACCGCCGGCGCCGCCAGTACCGCCCGCCATATTCGACGAACCAAGTCCGCCGGCGCGCGCGCCTCGGCCACCGGTCATTCCGCCGCCCATCGTCGTGGGACCCATTCCGCCGCCGGCTCCGCGGCCGCCCATCATGCCGTTCATTCCGCCGCCGGCGCCGTTCATTCCGCCGTTCATTCCGCCAGACAAACCGCCGGCGAGATCTTCCAGCGAGGTTCCGGCAACTTGCATAACGGCGGGATCGTATCCGTCGCCGGGGATAGCGCCAATGCCAAGCCCGGCAAGTCCGCCGCCTTCGCCCATAGCGCCGCGCGCGCCGTTTTCACCCATGCCGCTGCCGCTGCCGCCGCCGGGTCCGCCGGAACCGCCGCCGGGCCCCATCATGGGAGAGGCCGACATGCCGCCCATACTGCTCATACCGCCAGCGCCGCCGCCGGCCGCGCCGCCTTCGGCGCCCGCGGACGAGATCGCCTGCATAATGCTCTGTAAATCGGAGTCGTTAACCCCGTACATGATGAGCTGCTTAGGCTCCATGATCCACGGGTCGACGTCGCGCCAGTAAGGTTCGGGATCGGTAATCGCTTTGAGCTGGTCGCGCAGCGCGCTGTCGTCAATTGCGGAGACGAGGCAGTCGTTTACGTCCGGTTTTACGTCGTAACGGTAAACGTCTTTAATCGGCGACTTCTCATCTTCCGGATCGGAGTAAATCGCAAGGTAAGTAATGCGGTTTCCCTCGGCGTCGGAAGCGACGTACACCGGCCAGAACTGCTCGTTCAAGCCCGTAATGCCGAGGGCCGACATCTCGTTCTTCTTTAAAAGCTTATATTCTTTGACCTGGCATCGGCGGCGATTCATCTCCTTCAAGAGGTCGGGAAGGTGATTCGCGATAAAGAAACCGTAGTCTTCGAGGAGGTACGGCTTGCCGACGCCGATCGGGTCGCGGAATTTAAGTTTGTTTTCCACAAGATCGCGGAATTCGCGCGAAAGTTGACTCGGCCAACGGTTGCGTTCTTTCTGGTCGCTGTACATGAGCTCCCACGCGTTGAAGACGTTCTTAGAAAGAACGCCCGTTTCCGCTTTAATTCCGTCAATCGTCGTGTCGTTCGGATGTTTCGAATTGCTGGCAACTTCGTCGACGCCCTGTTTTGCCGCCGTAATAGCGCTGGTCTTCTCGACGTAAGCCTTCTTAATTTTGCTTTTCACGACAAACGTGAAGGCAATGGCGAGGACCAGTATTAACGGAAGGACGATCCAAAAATAGAGTCTTTTAAGATCCTCCGGTTTAAAACCACCTTTAGCTTTTGCCATTCTTATCACCTTTACATCCCTAACGGCGCCAGCGTCGGCGACGCGTCGGGGAACCGCTCGGTATTCTGCGGGAAATCGGTAAGAAAAACGCGCCTTGCGACCGCTTTTTTCTAACTGTCTCGACGCTTCGAACCCGAAACGACGAGGGTTGTTCTTTCTAAAAGTCGAATAGTGAGGACGTTGCCAATAATCGCGCTACGATTTAGTCAACGACCGACAGAACGACGCCTTTACAGAACGCGCGACCCGGAAAAGATCGCGCGCGAACGTGTAAATAGGTCAGGTCGTTTCGGGCTCAGCCGGAGCCGGTTCAGCCGCAGGTTCGGCGTTCGCGTCGGCGGCGGGTTCAGCCGCGGGTTCGGCGCTCGCGTCGGCGGCGGGCTCAGCCGCGGGCTCGGCGTTCGCGTCGGCGGCCGGTTCAGCCGCGGGCTCGGCGTTCGCGTCGGTCGGAGCGGTTTCGGTTACGGTCGACTCGGCAGGAGTCGTTTCTGCGGTCTCGCCGCCGTCCGCCGTCTCGGCGTTTTCAGTCGATTCGCCAGCTTCCGCCTTCGCCGCTTCTTCCGCGGCCTTACGGCGCGCGTCGCGGTCGCTCGGCGGGGTTTCCATCCAGACGAACTGGATCGTAAAGTCGTAGCGGTTCAGATTCAGAATCTTATCGGGGGACAACTGGCTCGCGATACTGTTGTTCATCGTGTTCATTCCGCCGGTCATACTTCCGGACATTCCGCCGGCGAGATTACCGCCCATACCGCCGCCCATCATATCGCCGCGTCCGCCTCCGGCTCCGCCGCCCAGTTGACGGTTAGCCCCGCCGGAGCGCCCGGGCGCCGACTTGACCATGGTTTCGAGAATCTTCTTACGCGCTTGCGCGGCCGCCTCCGGGTCGAGAAGGCGGAACTGATCGTCGATAACGCCCGGATCGACAAGGACGGGGTAGTAAATCCCCAATTCTTTAAGGGTAACGCGTTCGATCGCGTCGACTTCGCCCGCGCGCTGACGTTCCAAACTGACAGGCAGATCGATCGCGCCATGCTTAAGATTGAACAGGAGCGTGCGTCGGAGATATTCGGCGCCACGCGTCGGATCGTCGGCTTCGTCTGGGTTGTGGTAGTGATAACCGCTCAACTGAACGATGCGGCCGGGACCGGACGGTCCGGGGATTAATTCCAGACGCGCGTCTTTGTTTTCCACGAATTCATTAAGCGCGGCAGGCTCGGCGCCTGTGGAATCAGAAGAGCTGGAGGAACTCGACGAGCTTGAAGAACTTGAGCTCGAACTCGAACTGCTGGACGATTTGGAGGAACTCGACGAACTTGAAGACGAGCTCGAAGACGAGCTTGAGCCGGATCCGCCCTTCGTATCAGAGGCAGGAACGAACGGGAACATTTCTTCAAGGGTATACTTAGGCGCCCATTCGGCAGGCTTGCCGTCGCCGGAGCTTGACGAGGTTTCTGAACCTTCGGAACCCTCCGCGGCTTCGGCGCCGTTCTCCGCGTCGCCGGAAGCGGCGGCGTCGGCAGGAGCGGCGGCCGCGGCTTCTCCTTCGGCCGGAGCCCGACTCGCGCCGGTCGCGTCGATATCGAACGCTTCCGCTTCAACGTCGTCGATATAGTACCAACGCCGTACGAGATCGAACCATTCGCTAAGCTCAGAAATATCCTGAACTTCAATGTTGTTGATATAGACGCGGTTTTGATGCTGAATCGCGGATTTCTTAATAGCGGAAACGCCGTCGGAGAGAATATCCTTGTTCGGTGCGTCAGCCGGAATGGCGGCGTTAATCGCCTTGAGCAATTCCATCCACGTGAGACGTCCTTCAACGCCGCTTGTCAGGTTGCGGCCGATGTCGTCGAACTTCTTAAATTCGGTAACGGCGGCCGTCGCTTTAGCGATGAGATCCTTGGACTTGCTCGCGACAGATTCCGCCTGTTTTTGGGCGGAATCGAGCGCGGGATTCTGGACGACGTTGTACGTGTTGGTCGTTGCGAAATACTGCGCGGTCAAGCCAAGCCCAACGAGAGACGCCGCGGCGAGCGCCCACGGCTTTTTGCGGTCGATGAGCCGCTGCTGAACCAAGTCGCGCGGAACCAGGTTGATATTCAACGGCGCTTCGTTGAGAAGCTGGAGCGCGAGGCCGTACGCGACGCTGAACGACGAAAGATTGCTCTTAAAGACGTTGTTCGACAGAACTTCTTCGCCGCGAAGTTTGGTAAACTGCGACGGAACGACGATGTCGATTCCGAGGCTCTTCGAGAGGAACTGACGCAGCCCGGGCAACTTCATCGCGTTGCCTAACGCGTAGATGCGGCGGATATTAGCCTTCTTATTGAGGCTCTGATAGAATTTGATAGAGCGGTCGATTTCGGTCAGCATGTCGTTGAAGACCGGTTTCATCGCCAGAACGACCGCTTTCGGATCCTGAGCCGTGTTCGTATTGCGCTTGAGATGTTCGGCGTTCGAGAACGTCATCTTCATCTGCTTGGTCAGCGCTTTGGTGAACAGGTTGCCGCCAACCGGAATGTTGCGGAGCCATACGGTGACGCCGTTCGTAATGACGATTTCCGACGCGTCGGTTCCCACGTTGAGGACGACGTCGAAATCGTTCATCGTGTTTATGTCTTGCTCAAGAAGCGCGTCGTAATCGTACATGTCGTGAACGAACGCGTTGTAGAGCGCGACCTGAGCCCCCTGGACGCAGTCGACGTCAAGCCCTGACGCCGCGTAACGTTCGAGCATGCGTTTGCCGACGTCTTTCTTCATGGCGTACATGAAGATGTGGAGATCGAGCGCAAGACCGCCTTCGATTGTTCCGCCGACTTCGCGGTAATCCCAGATGACGTCTTGGAGGTCGAAGGGAAGCCACTGTTTAACTTCGTATTTGATAAGATCGGGAACCTTCTTGGGATCGATCGGAGGGAGCGGCTGGAAACGCCACAACGCGTTCTGACCGGAGACGGAAACGGCGACTTTCTCGCCCCTTACGTCGTTGCGCGAAAGAAACAGCTTTAACGATTCCGCGAGAATTTCGTTGGCGTCGGCGCCCGGCTGCGACATGATTTTGCTGTGTTCGATGTAATCAAACTGCAAAACTTCGAGCGTACCCGGCTCTTCGCCTTTGCGACAGCGCAACGCCTTCAACGACGTATTGCCGACGTCGATACCCCATACGGTTTGATTTTTTGCCATAGTTAATTCGTCCCGTGCTTCTTTTCCAGCGCTGCCGGCGAAGGCAAGCCTGCCCGACGTCGCGCTCTACGCTCGATTGCCGCCGACAGCGGAAATTTTCCGCATGCGCAGAACGTTTCGCGGCGTCTGGAGGTCTAAAGTGACGCCAGACGGCAAAACGCCCGCCGATAACGGCGTTCCGACCCACGCGCGATTAAGCGCGCTTCGGCTTCGTTTAAACGGTGGTGAAGTAATTCTTTGTTTAGTTGCGGAATCCAAACGCGACGTTGGCGCCCGTACGCCGAACCCATACGGAACCCCCGCCAACCGGCGAATTGCACGCCGGAGGCGCTCCTCTTGAAAATGTCTTGCGTAGACGTGCGAAAATACCGACAAAAAATCGGAACGCGCCGCCGCCCGCGTTTTTATAGCGCTTCTTCTCTATTGTAACACGAACAGACGCATCCGGTCAAGTTTTTTTTTCATGATGACCGATATTTTTTGAATACAGTAAAATTTTTCAGCGTTGGAGATGGATTTTCACTCTTTAACGGTCTGCGGCGCTGCAAAGAAGATTTGATTGTGACGATTATTCTGATTAGACAATGCCTATTTTACGGTAATTTGAAAAGTCATGCTGAAAAAATCTCAAGGCGACGCCGTCATTTGCGCTTTGAGGAGCCAAACAGAAATAAAAAATTTTTGAAAAAAATGGTTAAATTTAACGATTTTACTAAATATTCCAGATGTAGGGACGAAAATAGAAATTAGCAGCGGCGTTGAAACGCGTCGCCGACCAAACTTGTCCTCTCCTTTTACCCAAGAAACGGAGCGTGTTCGATGACGCGTATTATCGTAATGAGTATCATTATGGCGTTTGCAGTCGGTTTTGTGGGGTGCAGGTCCTGTCTTGCGCCTTACGATCACTGCCAGCCGACTTTCTTGCCCGAGCGCGGCGATCAGTGCATGGGCGAGTTGTATCGTTGCGGATCGATTCTCGGCGGCGCGGAACAGGCGTCGAACGTGAACGGCGACTGCCCCGAATGCGGCGGCGGAACGACGGAATACTACACGCCCGAGGGAACCCAGATTGAGACCGCGCCCGCGACGAACGTCGGAAGCGTTCAGTCTGCCCCGGCTTACGCGGAAAACGTTATTTCCGCGCCGTATGGCTCCGATTTTTCTCTTAACGACGACGCCGGCGAGGCGTACTGACCACAATCGATTGAAAGCCCCCATGACCTTTCGTCGAAACACAAAAGACGCGCTCGAATTCCCTTTCGGAACGGGCGCGTTTTTTTTACCTGACGCGCCTATGCAGAGGTGGACGCCCGAAGACGGCGAACGCGACGAGTTCTTTATGCGCGCCGCGCTCGTAGAGGCGGCTCTTGCCGCGGAAGAGGGAGAAACGCCGATCGGCGCCGTTTTAGTCTGCCAAGATCGAATAATTGCGCGGAATCATAATCGCCGCGAGCGCAACTGCGATCCGACCGCGCACGCGGAGACGCTTGTTTTGCGCGACGCGTCGACGTTCTTTCCGTCATGGCGAATTGAAGATTCCGAGCTTTTTGTAACGCTCGAACCCTGCGTCATGTGCGCCGGCGCGTTAGTTCAGGCGCGCGTCGATCGCGTAGTTTTCGGCGCGCGCGATCCAAAAGGGGGCGCGGTCGTTTCGCTTTATGAACTGCTGTCCGACTCCCGTTTAAATTGGCGCTGCGACGTGTCTGAAGGGGTTCTGCAAGAGGAATGCGCCGAGACGCTGCGCGCTTTTTTCCGCGAACGCCGAAACGGGCGATAGAGCCGTTTTTGCGTCTGGAGTATCTGATTCTCTTGAGCGCGTGTTTTTCTGTCCCGCGCGTTTAATCTTCGGCGCCGAAATTGAGCCTTCGAACGGCGCGCGCCTTTCCTGAAACGGGATCGACGTCGACGAACGTTCCGTTGATTCTGACGTCTTTTGACGCGACCTCAAAGGTTGTGGGCCGGCACGTGCGGAAATTCTCGAGTACGCAATCGACTTTGCGGCCAATAATACTCTCGAACGGGCCTGTCATTCCAACGTCGCATTGGAACGCCAGACCGCCCGGGAAAATCTGTTCGTCCGCCGTGGCTACGTGGGTGTGGGTGCCAAGAACGGCCGTCCACCGTCCGTCAAGATAGCGGCCCATAATCTGTTTCTCGCTGGTCGCTTCAGCATGGAAATCAAGGAAACGGACGCGCGTGTCGGCGAATTTTTCGACCAGTTTGTCGGCCGCGAAAAGGGGATTGTCTCCGGGAAGATTCATAAAGACTCTGCCGATGAGCGCGGCGACGCCAACCTTCAGGGCGGGCCGTTCCTCGCTTGCGGGGATTTCAAGGACGGTCCACCCTTTTCCCGGCGCCGCGGGAGACAGATTGTTGGGCCGAACAATGCGCGGATCTCCCGACATGAGAACGGGCATGATCGCCTTCTGGCGAAACGCGTGATCGCCAAGCGTTACGCAATCGACGCCCGCGCGTAAAATCGCGTTGTAGATTTCGGGCGTAATTCCCGACCCGCCCGCGGCGTTTTCGGAGTTGGCTATGACAAAATCTATTTGAAAGCGGCTCCGAATCTCCTGCAGCTGTTTAATGAGGACGTCTCTGCCCGGTTTGCCGACGACGTCGCCGATCATGAGAACGCGCGCCGCGCCGTTTTTATCGAGTATTTCTTCTTTTTCGTGTTTTGCCATATTGGGTAATCTTGCGTTTGGAACCTGTCGTACAGACGGCGCTAGTTTCTACGCGTCGTCTCATTATCGGAGATTTGACGTTTTCAACTTTCGCCCTTTCGCGAATTAATTCGCCGCCTCGCGACGGAATCCGCATATTGAGGCGTCCGACGGGTCTTTTGCGCGCTCGTCTAATCTCGGCGCGTTGCCGCGTTCAAGCGCGCATGTTGCGTTTTTCGGCATTTTTCACTTAAGTTTTCGTCGACACGTCCGATTACATAGTTAGACGCAGGGCGCGGTAAAGTCGGTGAAAGCCGTAATAATCGCCCTTTTTGACAAAATCAACCTTTTTCCTTTTTACGGTTAACTCCGGAAATCGGAGTTAATTTTTTTCGTCAGTTTAGAAAAGATAGGAAACTTTGGCGAACTTTGTCGCGTCCAAATAGCAGTCCCCCTGAAGAACATGATTTTTTGAAGCCGCGCAAGGCGGTTTCGGTTTGATAAAGGCGTTTCCGATGAACCAAGAAGTCAACGTCCTGGCGCTCGTTAAAGGCAAAGAACGATACGTGTTTATGTACAACGGCAAGAACCGCGACGCGGTTTTGGAGTCGTTTTCCCGCTACGCGTCTGACTCCGAGTTGAGTTTTAGCTGGTACGACGCGGCGCTCCTTACCCAACGCGTCCGCCGCGAGCAGCGTCAGGCGGAGATCGCCGCGGCGCGCGCCGCCAACGGAAGCGAATCGAATGGCGAAAAACAGTCGGCGAACGAGATCCGTTCCCGCCGAAACGCCTTTAAGAACGTAGGGGCCGATTTTTTCGACGAACTCGAAGACTGATTTGAAACTTTGCGCCGCCCTTCGCGGCGATTCGTTCGCTCCCTGTCGAAACCCGGTTTCCGACGGGGATTTTTTTTACCTTCGCGCCTTTGCGTGAATTTGCTTTTATGGACGCAAACGAAAAGTATTTACGAGTCCCGATCGAGCGTTATCTTCGCTATCTTGCCGTCGAACGAAATTTTTCCCCGTACACGGTCAAGAGCTACAGCGAGGATCTGGAGGCGTGGCTCGAGTACGAAAAGGCCTGTCACGACGGCGTGTGTCCGCGTCCCGACCGTATCGGCGTGCCGGAGCTGCGCGGCTACGTCTTGGCCATGAGCGAAGCGGAGTACTCAAAGGCGACCATCGCGCGCCGTCTTGCGTCGTTGCGCGGGTTCTATAAGTTTGGCGAGCGCGAAGGCTGGGCGATTGACAATCCCGCGCGCGTTTTGCGCAATCCCCGCGCCCGTCGTCCGCTTCCGTTCGTTCTCTCAACGACCGACGTTGAAAAGCTGCTCGACTGTCCCGACGTCGAGACCCCGCTTGGAATTCGCGATCGCGCCATACTCGAAATTCTCTATTCCGGCGGTCTTCGCGTGAGCGAATGCGTCGGACTTCTTTTTTCCGATCTTCTGCTCGACGAAGAACTTCTGAAAATACGCGGTAAAGGCAAGCGGGAGCGATACGCGTTTATCGGCTCTTACGCGCGGGAAGCGCTTCTCAAATATCTTCTGGAATCTCGCGAGTATCTCCGTCAAGCCAGCGCGCGCAGTCAAAGCGGCCGAGGGCGGAACAGGGCGGTAGAACCGAGTCGCGAGACGCAGCGTTTTATCATGACGTATTTTCCCAACGGCCTGCCTTCGGACGCGGCCGACGTTTACGGATTCCGCCCGACGTCTCCCGAGGAGTTGCGCGACGCGGGCGCGACGAAACGCTGGGAAGAGTTTCTTGGCGACCGAGTCTTTCTAAATAAGAACGGCGGTCCTCTTTCCACGCGGAGCGTAGGGCGGAAATTGGACGACTACGTTCGCGAGGCGGGGCTTGATTCTCGCGTGAGTCCCCACACGCTTCGTCATTGTTTCGCGACGCACCTTCTTGACGCGGGCGCGGATATTCGTTCGATTCAGGAGCTCCTTGGTCATAAAAATATTGTAACGACGCAAATCTATACGCACGTTTCGACGGCGACGCTTCACGCAGTGTACGAAAAGGCGCATCCTCGCGCCCACTCCGCGTACGGCGGGCAGGGATGAATTAAATGGCGGAACAGACGGTTCTTATTGAGCGTAATTCGGCGGGTACGGTCGAAACGGTTATCTTTAATCGCTATGAAAAGCGCAACGCGCTTTCGTACGCCGCGCTGCGCGCGCTGAATGAGGAACTGCGAAGATTGTCACAAGACGAATCGGTTCGCGTCGTCGTTCTTCGCGGTTCCGGCAATACGTTTTGCTCCGGGCTTGATCTGCGCGAGGCGACGAACGGAAGCCCGATCAGCCGCGACGAGGCGCTCGAATTCGGAATAGAGGCGTTTGAGCGCGAGCCGGATCTGATTCCCCGCGGGCGCGTTATGCCCCGTCTCGTTCAAGAGGCGATGAAGCGCGTTAAACTTCTGCCGCAGATTGTCGTCGGGCTCGCGGAGGGCGCCGCGTGCGGCGGGGGCGCCGGCCTCCTTTCGACATGCGACTACGTCGTCGCGGAACGCGGCTTTCGATTCGCTTTTACCGAGACGAAACGCGGTCTCTATCCGACGCTTCTCTTTCCGTTTCTCAAGCGTAAGTTCCCGATAACGCTCCTTCAGGAAGCCGTCTTTACCGCTCGGCCGCTCGACGCCGAGTTCGCAAAAGCGGCCGGCCTGGCGAATCGAATCGAATCGCGCGAGCAGTTTGCCGCCGCGGTCGACGAGACGGTCGCGCTTTTCTTGTCGAACGAACCCAACGCGCTTCGCGAAGCTAAGCGCCTTTTTGCGCAAGAGACGCTTCCGCCCGACTCAGAAATTGACAGGGGCTGGGAAGGGCATTGGGCCTCGTGGAATTCTGAACAGGGCCGAGAAGGGGTCCGCGCTTTCTTAGAGAAACGTTAGCTTCCTTGTCCTTAAATCGCGAAACGCCTATATTAACGCCGCGGCGCGGGCGGATTCTTTTATTTCGGACGTTCATTTTAAAAATTGGCTCGAACGCTGAAACTCAATGTTGATTCTCTTCGCCAAAATTTGTAGAATGACCGACGCCGAATTGTATTTCGAGTTTCGAAGTCTGAATTTCTGCGGGAACTCGTTCGGCGTCGTCATGATCCCGCGTGACGCCTGTATTTTTTTAAGAAAACGAGGAACCTTATGATTCGTCAGCTGTATATTACCGGACGGACGCGTATTGTCGCGACGTTTTCCGCCGCGTTGGTTTGCGCGGCGCTTCCCGCCGGCGCCGTCGTTTTTGGACAGACCGCGGCCGCGGTTTCCGGCCAGAACGTTATTTCGCCTCAACCTGCCGTCGCTCCTGCGCCAGCCGGTCTGACTCCGACTGCCGCAGTTCCCAGCGCCGCGATTCCCGGCGCCGCTCCGACGCCCGTCCTTTCGACGGCCGGCGCGCCAAGCGCTCAGCCGGTCGCGCCAGGAGCCGTTCCTCCGGCCGCCGCTAATCCGACCGCCGATCTCGCGGCGCTTCGCGCGCGCGCTCAGGCGCTGCAGGCTCAAATTCAGCATATGCCCACGAGTTTAGCGGAACAGCGCGCGCAACAGGAAGCTGCGAACGAGCTGATTTCCGTTCAGGGGCAAATCCAGCAGCTTGAGGCTCAAGGCGATCGGTTTTCCGCTTACCGTCAGGCTCGCGATCAGCAGGCGTTGGGCGCGTTTCCGGGTCAGGGACAGCCCGCCGCGGCCAATCCGCTTGCGGAAGCTCAGGCTCAGAATCGCCGTCAGACTCTTGCCGAATCCGGCTTGAATTCCGGCTCGCCTGCCGCTCGCACCGCGCAGGGGCCTTCGCTTACGGTCGGCGAAGCGGCGCTTTTGCGCGAACAGAAAGAGGGCCTGACGCAGCAGTACCGTCAAATTCAGCAGACGCTGCGCGCTCTGCAGCCGAATGAAGCGGCGCTCGCTGAAAATCTTCGCAAAGAGCAGGCGACAATCGCCGCGCAACTCTTGGAAATCGACGCGCGTTTGGCTTCCGCGCCTCAAGATCCGCTTGCCGCGCAGCCGATTCAGCCGAACGTTCCGGCCGTCGGTCAAATTCCGATTCAGAATCAACTTATGCCGGTTCCGAACGCGTTTGACGCGGGAAACGACTTGAACGCCCGAATTCAGAAGGTCAATCAGGCGGCTCAGCTTCTTCGCGAGGCGGGCCTTGTTATGCTTGCTAATTACGCGGCAAACGAAGCTCCGCGTTTGGCGGATCCGAATTATACGGAACAGAATCTTGTGCCCGGTTCCTGGGCGGAGGAAGAAGGGCTTGCCGAAGCGCGCAATAATCCTTTTCAGCAGGTCGGAAAAGACGATTTGGATAAAATTACGACGAACGTCGACGATCTGAAAGCGCGGATCGATAAACTGGCCCAGACCCTGGCGGACGTTGAGACTCAGCTTAAATTGCTTACCCGCAATTCCGTGTACGCGCCTCCGGCAGACGCCGCCGAAGACCTTCAAGGGACGATGGAAGCTGTCGACGCCGTTCAGCCCGCGCCGTCGGACGATTTGACGGCTCCTGAGACCGAACCGGCCGCGACGCCGGAGGCGGCTCCTCAGATCGAAGGCCCGCAGCCCGCGACTCCCGACGACTTGAAGGATCTCGAAGAGCTTGACGGGGCGACGGCCTTTATGTAATAAGGCCCTTCAGCCCGCGAGTACGCGGAGCGCTTCTCGATTTTTTGACGCGGCGTCCTTTCTTCTAAGGACGCCGCGTTTTTTGTCTGTAAATCCCGCCAGGAACAGTTTT
>CADACS010000019.1 GCA_902786505.1 uncultured Planctomycetota bacterium
GAACGGCAAGTATATCCGCGTCATTCAGATGGACCCGAAAACGTACACGACGTGGAACAAGACGGTCCAGCACGACGGCCCCGCGGTCTCCGTCTTCCAAGCGGAAGGCGTCAAACGTATTCTCGGCGTCGTCCCGATCGAACCGGACGGTTCGGTGAACTTCAAAGTCCCGGCGGGCCAGGCGTTCTTCTTTGAAATGCTCGATAAGGACATGCGCGCGATTCACGTCATGCGCACGTTCACAAACGTCATGCCGGGCGAACGCCGCGGGTGCACGGGCTGCCACGAATCGCAGCTCAATACGCAGGCGAACGTCGCGGCGGACGGCGCGCAGGTCGGAACGGCGGTTACGAAGCCGGCGGCGGACCTCATTCCGCCGAGCTGGGGCGTCGAAGAGTCGATCGGCTATAAGCGGTTCGTTCAGGATCCGGTTATTATCGACAAGTACTGCATTAAGTGCCACGGCGATCCGGAAAACAAGGCGTATCAAACGATCAACATGACCTATCGCCCGTCCACCAAAGGCTGGTGGGGCTGGGTTCATCACCGTCCGGACGACGTCAGCCCGTTCACCGAACCGTACATGACGTTCGTTAACGGCGACACCCCGTGGGGCGGCGCGAAAGCGCGCGACGAACGCAACGTTCCGGAAAATATCGCCGGTCTGTTCATCGTCGAGGCGTACGGCGCCAACGACCCGGAGAATCTCAAGACGCTCCCGCCCTACTCCGCGTACTCGCCGGTCAGCCGGCTCGTCCACAACGCGTGCAGCGGCGAGCATCATGGCGTTAAGATCGCGCCGGAAGACGCCGAACGGCTCATGGCGTGGGTCGACTGCAACGGCCCGTACCTCGGCGACGAAGAGATTCGCGCCATGTACGACCCCGATTCCGTCGCGATTAACTCCGCGCCGAAGATTCGCCCGCGCATCGCGACCGCGCCGGTCATTAACCGCTTCAATATCCGTCAGGACGGCGACACGAGCGCGTTCCTGCCCGATCTGAAACTCCTCCCGAACGCCGATCCGAATTTCGATCCGAATAAGCGCGTCGCGGAAGAACAGCTCAAAGAGGCGCTCGAAGAAGTCAAAAAAGACAATATCAAAGTCGAAATTCTCGCCGCCAACTACGGTATTCAGGTGGAAGAGAAGCGCGTCGACGTGCTCGATAAGGTCAAAGAGCATTTCAACGGCTCGCGCCTGCTCACGATCACCGGATCCTACAACGATCTTTTCGGCGATCCGACGCCCAATCAGGTCAAGACGCTCCGCATCGCGTACCGCATTAACGGCGGCGACGTGCGGCACGTCTCCTTCGACGAAAACGTGACCGTCCTGCTTCCGAAATAAGCGTGAACGGAATCCTAAACGTCTGAAGAAATGAAAGAATCCCCGGCGTTCTCTCTGCGGAACGCCGGGGATTCTTATTATGCGGAATTACCCGTTCGCTTGCCCGATTCGGCCGCGCGGAACGTAAAAAACGGCTCGCGTCTGCCAGGGCGCGAGCCGTTTTCTACTGCGTATAATCGGAGCCTGTTGGCGTCACGGAATCGCGGCTGCGAGACCTACGACGGCGCCAGCCTCCAAAAGTCCGCCGCGGAGAGAAATCGGAATCGGTTCAATCATGCTCGGAGCGCAGTTGCCCGGTCGGTAGTAGCCCAAGTCGTAGATGCATTCGTTAGGCGGATTCACGCCCATGAGGTACGGCAGGCACGGAATCGTGAGCCAGAACCGAACGCGGGAGCAGAACGGCTGCAGGAACGGATGGCAGTAGTGGCCGTAGCGTTCCAGCTGGACGTCTTCGAAGTACAGCGGCTTGTAGCACAGGGACGAGGCTTTCCACGTAAAGGTAATCGGAGTCGGGGCCTTGCGGCGATATTCCTCGTCGGGCAGCGGGCAGCCTTGCGGCGTGGGGCCGGGCGTGAGCGTGACCTTATACGGCATGTCCAAAATAGAGGGCATCTTCGTCAGATCGGGGCACTCGTCCTCGTAAGGCTCGTCGAGACTGCTGTGATCGAAGACCTGCGCGTAAGGCGCGGTCGCGCGCGCGTCGGCGTACTGCGTCTGACGGATCGGACGCGGTTTCTCGACCGGGACCGCCGCGCCTACCTGACGGATTTTAGAATCGTTCGTCGCGGGTTCCGCCGCGCTGATCTGAGAAGCGCGCGGAGCGCTCCAGTTCGACTGGAACGGCATGGCGACGTCGGCGTTCGAAGCGGTTCGTTCGCCGCCCGACACGACCGTCATGAGCCGCGCGTCGCGGAAATTCGCCGCAGGCACGCTCGACTGACCAAACGCCGCGCCGCCGGCGACCGCCAGGGCGCAGCACGACAAAACTAATGTGCGCGTCAGTCGCAACGCGCCGTTGCAAGATCGATTAAAAGCCATAAGGAACACGCCTCCTGCTTACGCGGAAAAGGTCTTCTCGTCCTGAGAAGACGTACGAAAAGCTTGAAATATTTGTTCGATTACCGACAAGCGTCTACGTCTACGCCGAATTACGGCGTCTGCGGCAAGAAACCGCCTCGACCGAACACTCGGTCTAATGTCATTATCGACCCGGGCGAAATATCCAACTTTACCGTTATATTTTTCCTAACCGGCATAAAAAAACGCCCGGGCGGTTCTTGCTCGGGCGCGGTCGACAAAACTCGGAGGATTTCAGGCGTCAGAATTCGTCCTGTCCGCTCGGGGAGTAGTTCGGAGCCTCTTTAGTAATCGAGATGTCGTGCGGGTGATTTTCCCGAACGGTCGCCGACGAGATGCGAATGAACTTCGCCTTTTCGCGGAGCTCTTCAATCGTTCTGGCGCCGCAGTAGCCCATGCCGGCGCGAACGCCGCCCGCGAGCTGATAGACAAACGCGCTG
The DNA here is from genome assembly GCA_902786505.1 of uncultured Planctomycetota bacterium. Classification (GTDB taxonomy): domain Bacteria; phylum Planctomycetota; class Planctomycetia; order Pirellulales; family Thermoguttaceae; genus RUG369. The sequence goes on from CADACS010000019.1 coordinate 2,866, forward strand.
AGAGGACCTTTGTACGGAACGCGCCCTTCGACGCCTTCCGGGACGAGCTTGCCCTTCTCTTTGCCCTTTTGGAAATAGCGGTCGCTCGACCCGCGTACCATCGCGCCGAGCGAACCCATGCCGCGATACGCCTTGAAGGAGCGGCCTTGATAGAGAACCATCTCTCCGGGCGCCTCGTCGAGGCCCGCGAAAAGACTTCCGAGCATAACGACGCGCGCGCCGGCGGCGAGCGCCTTAACGACGTCGCCGGAATAGCGAATGCCGCCGTCGGCAATGACGGTTACGCCCGCGTCGTTGGCGACGCGCGCGGCGCGGCTCACCGCAGTAATTTGAGGCACGCCGACGCCGGACACGACGCGCGTCGTGCAGATCGAGCCGGGCCCGATGCCCACTTTAACGGCGTCCGCGCCCGCGTCGATGAGCGCTTTGCACCCTTCGGCGGTCGCCACGTTGCCCGCGATGACGTCGACGTCGTAATTCTTCTTGATCTCGCGGAGCGTCTCGATGACGTTCTTGGAATGGCCGTGCGCGCTGTCGACGACGAGGAAGTCGACGCCGACGGAAACGAGCCGATCGACGCGCTCAAAGTCGTTCACGCCGACCGACGCGCCGACGCGCAGCCGTCCTTCGGCGTCTTTGCACGCCATCGGATAGCGGCGCATCATATCGACGTCGCGAATCGTAATGAGGCCCGTCAGTTTGTCGGAAGCGTCGACAAGGAGCAGCTTCTCGACCTTGTTTTCCATGAGAATCTTTTCCGCCTGAGCGAGCGAAACGACGCCTTGCGCCTTAACAAGCTTCTCTTTCGTCATCACTTCAGCGACGGGCAGCTCGTTATTTTCAATAAAGCGCAAGTCGCGCTTGGTAACGACGCCGACGAGAACGTTGTCTTCGAGATTCGTTACGACGGGAACGCCGCTCACGTTATGGGATTCCATAATGTCGCGTACGTCCTGAACCGTCTGGTTCGGCGTAACTTTCTCCGGATTGCGGATAATGCCGTTGGCCGAACGCTTAACCTGCGCTACTTCCTCTTCCTGTTTTTCAACGGTCAGATTCTTATGAATAACGCCGACGCCGCCTTCCTGCGCGAGCGCGATCGCCATCTGGCTCTCGGTGACCGTGTCCATGGGCGCGCTCATAAAGGGAACGTTGAGCGTTATTCGATCGGTAAGTTTCGTTTTAAGATCAACTTCCGACGGAACCGTTTCACTGTATTGGGGTTCCAATAAAACGTCGTCAAAAGTTACGCCTATTTCTCTTAAATCGTCGTCGTTAAGCATGACGCCCCCCTCGCTCTTTCGTCTCTAGCGGCGCTGAGAGTCGGAAAACGTGAAAAGCACGCCGTCCGGCCGCATTCGCGCCGCGTCTCACGGTTTCATCTTGAAACCGATAATATAAGATATTTTTGGGCGTCTGACAAGGAGTCGGCAAGAAAAAAGGAGAGAATTGCGCGCCTGAAACGAATACGTTTAGAAACGCCGGCGGGGGGACAGAGTTACTCTTCGGAGAGGAACGCGACGGCGAGCCGACGCGTTACGACCGTTAAATAGGTCGACACGGCGCTGTGAAACGCGAACTCGCGCAGCAGCTGGTAGTCGTTATAGCGGAACGAGCGGAAGATCGCTTCGCACAGCTCGGCGCGTTCGTCGTCGGAGAGGGTCCGCCGGAGTCTTTCGGCGGTATAGTCGATCACGTGCAGTACGAGATCCATAAACCGATCGACGAATTCTTCCCACGCGAACTTCTTACGGTTCAGGCAGTCGCGAACGATCTGATAATCCGCTTCTAAATATGAAGGCATAGCAGTCGCAAACCCGTTTAATTCAAGCCGTTCCCGGCGCCGCGCGGCGCCGGAAAGCGTTTCTCCTACTACCAGCGATACTTGAGGCCCGCGGTCGCCCACGGGTCGGAAATATACTTGTTGACGAGGTAGTCGCCCTTGACGAACAGTACGAGCGCGGGCACGGGCGTCCAGTCGAGGCCGATTCCCAGCAGGGCCCAGTCGCGTCCGAGCGAGTTGCCGTGTACGTCGAAGCTTCCGGGCGCGTTTGTCATGTCGGCAAAGTTGAGTACGGTTTTGCCGTACATTGCGTCGAAAAATTCATGAATGTACGCCGCGCGGCCAACGACTCGAATCTGCTGATCGCCGGGGTACATATCGAGCGCGACGCGGCCGCCGATTTGTCCGCGAAGGCTGTGATAGTTCGACTTCTTGCCGTGAAGAGCGAATCCGCTGTCTTTCGTCGACGTTTCGGTGAATTTATTTCTGAACAGGAAGTTATAGTCTAACGACGCGTAGGGCGAGAAGACGAACGGCTTCGCGGCAAAATTCGCGCCGCGTTCAAAGGAGGCGCCGAGGTTCCAGCCGTGATATTTCGCCGACAGCCGGTCGTGGTAGTCGAGCACGTTGATTTCACGGATCGTCTTATAGCGGTCGAATCCGCCGCGAATGTTCGCGATATTGTAAATCGTTTCGTCGCCGAACTGATGGTACAGCCCGAGCATGTGGTTGTTCGTCTTGAGCTTGCCGAGCTCGTCGATATTGCGAAGCTCGTTATGCTGGAATCCGTAGTAGGCGCCGAAACGGCAGTCGCAGGAGCAGAACAGGTCCAGCCCGGCGAGGAAGCCAAGATATTTTCCGTTATAGGAGAGCGCCTCTTTGTGCGCTTTCGCGTCCGGACTGCCGCCGAGCGCGGCGAACCACGCGGAGTAGATCAGGGTGCCCGGATCGCCGTACTGCGCCTGAGCGCGCATTGTGCGGAGCGTCGATTTCTCGCGCCGGCCGAGCCAGCTGAAATTGTAATTCCCGCCTTCGTAAGGCGTTCCTTCGGGCGGATAGTACGAGCCGCCGCTCATGCCGCCGACGCCGGAACCGTACGTTTCGCCGTTGTAGACGCCGCCCTGATACATGGGGTACGATTCGGACGCGCCGGTCGTTTCGATCGGAACGACGCCGGGACCGTAGGAATTCGTGTCGGTATTGTAGTAAAGCTGGCCGTTGTCGAACGCGCCGCCCGCGGCGCCGCCGTAACTGCCGTAATTATTCGGGTAGTTGGAATTGCCGTAATCCATAGGCGCGACCGAAGATTCTCCGGAATACGCCACGAGCGCGTTATTGCGCAGGATATCGAAGAGGGACTGCGTCGTCTTTAGACTGTTGAGGTACATAAATCCGACGGTCGACGCGTGCAGTTCGCCGGTCGTTCGTTGGAGATCGAGGAGATCCAGATTGTCTTCCAGAATGTCGAGGAAGACGTATTCCGCCAGATTGTAATTGTCCGATTCGACAAAGCGGTCGAGGTAAGCGCCGACGGCCCTTTCGTTCGGCGTCGTGCCGGCCGAAACGAATCCGTCGTTCTTTTCCAGCGTGAGAACGAGCTTTTCTGCGGTGGACGCCAAGGGATCGACGACATAATCTTTTCCGAGGATATTGTCGGTAACCGTAATATCGGCGACGTCGTAGATCGTCTGGCCGACGCCTTCCGTCGAAAAGGCGGTCATTGACGTCGGAAGATCCTTTCTGCGCACGTTCGCGGTTATGTCGAGCGTCGTCTCGCCGAGTTCCATGTACGTGTTGTACGTCGTCGCGACGTACGCCGTCGCTTTATCGACCCCGTCAATGTAAAAATCGATCGTCGAACCGTCGTCGGCGGTGAAGACGACGTCGCCGGGATCGCCCGCGATTTCAATAACGCCGCCGCGCTCTATGTCGAGCTCCGCGCCGTCGCCAACGTAAATGGACGACGCCTCAATAACGGCGTCGTCGACGTCCATGGCGCCGTCGGCAATATTTACGGTTCCGTCGAGAATCGACAACTTGCCTAAATTAAACGAGGATACGATCGGGCCCACTTCCACGAGCGTACTCGAATCGACCTGCGCGACCATTTTGGATTTCGTGCCGTTGGCGAGCAGTTCGAGCGTTCCGCTGCCCGTCTTAACGAGGCCGACGTTCGGATCGACGTCGAGCCCGTCCTCGACGACAAGCGTCTGATTCTCGCCGATAAAGAGTTTCGCGGGATCCTGATTCGCGACGTCGTTAAGCGAGTCGGTAATAAGTTCGCCAATCTTGATTTCGCCCGGCGCGGGAACGCCTAACAGCCCGACTTCTTTTGCGGGTATCGTCAGTGTGGCGCCGTCAAAGAGCGCCGTCGTCGCATAGTTTGTGAGCGCCGTTTCCGAATACGCGCCGAGAGGATTGGCCGTCCAGCTCGATACGGTAAGGGAGTTGCCCGAAAGGACGTTAATCGTTCCCGACCACGAAGGATTGTTTGTTACGATCGACCAGCCCTGCCCTTGGATCTCCTGATTGCCCAGGTTCAGCACGGCGCCCGTCTCTTTGGAAACAAGGACGGTCCAGAGCGTCTGACCGTCGCGGAGCGTAAGCGCGTACGGCCCCGTGAAGAGTATGGAAGAGTAGTCGTCAGAAATAGAATCGAGATTTGTCGTCTTACCGATCGTCAACTGCTCGTGTTTCGTCTGAGCGGCGGACGTTCCGCACGCGCACAGCGCGCACAGGAGCGTAAGCGCGCCTATCCAGCGCTTGCCGCCAAGCAGTTTTCCCGAACGCCCGACCGCGCGGCGACTCGCCGTATTAAAGCGATTGACAATCCCTTGCGTAGTCTTCGTAATAAGCATGACGCCAAATCCTTTATATAACGCGCGCAACGCGCATTGCGTCTGGTTTTCGGCTCCGACCTCCCGTCGTCGCCCTGCGATTCGGGCGCGGCCTTTCTCCCTGCGCGTCTTGCGCGGACCGCCCGTTTACGCCGTATCAATAGGCGCGTTATTATTCTAAAAAACGGCAACCCGGTAAAGGGCGTTTTGAACGGTTCGGGAAAATTTTTCGGCTTTTTTTGAAATTTTTTTCATGTTTCCCTCAAGTCTGACGGTCAAACCCCAAACCAAACTCATCCGGCGTCGGATTCCGCGGCGCCAAACGCGTGAAAAAATATCCTCTTTCCCCTTGTATTTCAGTATAAAAATGATAGTATAAAGACGCCTTATTTTTCTATGTCGGCGCCGCGGTAATTTTACCGTCGGCGCCGCGATCAGCCGCCGCGGAGTCTGCGCGCAGTTTTCGCGGCGGAGCGTAACGAGTACGGTAAACGGCGTCTAAATCGGCGCGGGAGATTTTTCACTATGAACTTGAAGGATAAGAAATTCGCAAAGTTCGCGTTGGTCAAGGAAATGCTCGAGACCTCCGAAGTTGTTAGAAATTTTGACCTGAACCAGCGCGGCGTTCAAAACGTCGCCAGCCTGATTCGTAAAAGCGGCCGCGTCTTCCTCACGGGCGAAGGTTCCAGCCGTATCTTCCCGGCAAAGAACTTCATCGCGAACGTTCAGGGTCGCGGTCTTGCCATCGCGACGGGCACTCAGGGCAGCTTTCAGGCGCTTGAATGCGATCTCTCCAACTGGGTCGTCTGCGGCGCGTCCAACAGCGGCGAAACGAAAGAGATTATCAACCTTCTCGTCAAACTCCGCGACGCCGGCAAAAAGGATCTCGTCGCCGTTACCGCGACGAAAGGCTCCACGCTGACCAAAATCGCGAACGAATCGATTATCCTCTCGTGCGGACGTGAAAAAGCGGTCGCCGCAACTAAGAGCGTCGTCGAACAGGGGCTCGTCTACAGCGCCGTTCTGGCTCAACTCAACGGCTGCTCCTGCCTGGCCGACAATCAGGCCAAGGCGGCCGACGCCCTGACCGCCGCCATGGAAACCGAAATCGATCCTAAGATCGTCGCCATGCTCCAAAAGGCGCCCATGATCTACTTTGCCGGCCGCAACAACGGCGTCGCCGAAGAACTCACCCTCAAGACGAACGAAATCGTCCGTAATAAGAGCGACTACCTCGAAGGCACCTATCTGCTCCACGGCGTCGAAGAAGTCATGCGCGAAGGCGAAGTCTGCGTGCTCATCGAACCGTTCCGGTCCGAATGCGCCAAAATTAAAGAACTCATTAAGGGCCGCGCCAAGGTCAACGTCGTCGCGATCGCTACGAAAAACACGCCCTTCCCGACGATTAAAATTCCGCAAGTCGACGCCTACGACACGTTCATTCAGCTCGTCGCCGGATGGAATCTGCTCGTCAACGCCGGCGTCGCGCTCGATATCGATCTCGATCACCCGACCCGCGCGCGGAAAGTCGGAAACGAGTACGAAGGAAAAATCTGACACGCGAGTCGAACGCGTCCGATGAAAAATAAGGTTTACGTCCCTTTCTTGTAAACGCTATGGGAAAGGGACGCCTCTTTATACAGACGAATTAGAGGAGCCTAACACTTTGTTAGTTTTACCTAACTCTTCTGCTCCATCAGGCGCCGTGTTTCCTTCCCGCCGCGGCCGACCGCCGCGCTTATCTGTTCCGTCCTTTCGGAACGCGCGTCCCGAAATTCTTTCGTGCGCCTCCGCGTTCCCGCTTTATTTGCCGTAAGGCTCAATATTTCATTCCACCACAGCGAGGGCGCGCCCGTCAATCGAGTCGGCCCGGAAAAAAACGAGATTAGAATATGAACTCCACCGTACTTTTTACCCGTCGCAACGAAAACGGCCTCATTTCGTCTGATAATCCGGGCGATATTTTCCCGAACTGGAAGGGCGCCGACGAACGCTGGCTCTTCCTTTCTCCCCACGACGACGACATTATCTGCGGCTGCGGTCTGACGTTTATCTCGGCGCTCCATTGCGGAATTACGACGTTCGCTGGAGTCGTTACGAACGGCAAAATGGGTTACTGCACGCCCGAAGAGCGCGAAACGATCGCCGACGTCCGCCGCGTCGAATGCACGAACTCCTTCGGCGAACTCGGCTTGCCGAAAGAAAACCTCTTCTTCCTCGGACACGACGACGGCTCTCTTAACGTTCAGGCAGGCCGGCGTTTTGCGACCGGCGCGCCCAACGAAGGACCCGCGATCGAAGGCGCGTGCGGCGTTCAGAATTCGCTCGTCTGGCTCCTCCGTCAGACCCGTCCGAACCGTCTGTTCGTCCCATCGATTACCGACCTGCATCCGGACCACAAGTTTACCAACAGCGAAGCGATGATCAGCATCTTCCACGCGCAAGGAACGATCTGGCCCGAACTCGGCGAACCGATTCCGGATATTCCCGCCATCTATGAATTTGCTACGTACAGCAACTTCATTACGCCCCCAACGCTCCGCGTCCGCGTCTCCGAAGACCTCTTTGAACGTAAGATCAACGGTATTCTGCAGTATAAGAGCCAGAAGCAAATCGACCTCACGATTAAAATTCAGCGCGAAAACGGCGTGGAAGAATTCATTCGGGAAGCGGAGTTCGACGTCTTCGATCCTCAGCGCTGCAAGAAACTCTTCGCCGACGCGGAGAAATGACGCGCAGCGCGCGTTCCGTTTAACTACCGCAGATGGGGATTTGCTATGGAACTCGAAAAGAAAGTATGCTATCTGGGAGACGACGACCCGACGCGCGCCGCCGCCTATCTTTGCGGCGTCATGACGCATTACGGAATCGACTTCGACCGCGTCGACAGCGGAACGAAGCCGCGCGCCGATTTCCAAAACCGCGCCTATGCGCTTTACGTCCTGAGCGACTACGCCGTTTCGAGCTTTAACGCCGGCGATCTCGAACACATAGCCGCGTCCGTTAAAGAAAACGGCTCCGGGCTCCTCATGCTCGGGGGCTGGGAGAGCTACTACGGTCGTCTCGGCGAATATCACAATACGCCGATTAAAGACGTCCTGCCGGTCAAAATGAGCGATTCGGACGACCGCCGGAACTATTCCTCGCCCGTTTTGCTTCGCCCAACGACGCTCGACCATCCGATCGTCGCCGGCCTGCCGTGGGAAACCGCGCCCGGCGTCGGAGGATACAACCGGTTCGACGCGAAAGAGGGCGCGACCGTCCTCCTCAAAGGATACCGCACGAAAACGGCGTGGCGAACGCCCGTCGCCGAGCCGAATAAACCGCTCGATCAGGCGGACGTCTCGATCGAGCTTCTCGAAGAGTTCCCCTTCCTCGTCGTCGACGAGGTCGGAAAAGGGCGCGTCGCCGCGTTCGCGTCCGACGTCGCGCCGCACTGGATCGGCGGCATGGTCGACTGGGGAACCCCGCGCGTCTTTCAGGAATTGCCCGAACGGCTCGGCGACGGGCTTTTCGTCGAGATCGGCTGCGACTACGCGAAATTCTTCGCGCAGCTCGTGCGCTGGACCGGCGCGCTCTAATCGCCGTCCAACGCGTCGGCCGAGCATTTTTTAGTTGCCGGCGGCGGCGAAACGTTTATAATAGAAGGGACTCGGCGCGTCGGACGGGTTGACGCCGTCCGCGCGCGGTCCAATGTATTTTTTGATTTACCGTTAGAAATCAGGAGACTCACCATGTTCCAAGGCAATGCGATTGTCGGCCAAAGCGGCGGTCCTACCTGCGTCATCAACTCCAGTCTTTGCGGCGTCGTCCAGGGCTGCTTCGAACTCGGTCAAAAGAACGCCGATTCCAAAATCGACAAAGTACTCGGCATGAAGTATGGCGTCGAAGGGCTTATGAAAGGCGAGCTCCTCGATTTCGGCCAAATCGACTCCGCTAAGATCGAAGCGCTCAAGTCGACGCCCGGAAGCGCGCTCGGAAGCTGCCGTCATAAGCTCAGCGACGCCGATCTGCCGATCATTCTCGAACAGCTCAAAAAGTACAATATCCGCTACTACTTCCTCGCCGGCGGAAACGACACCATGGATACGATCTGCCGGATCGAAAAGTATTGCAAAGAACAGGGATACGATCTCCGCGGAATCGGCGTTCCCAAGACGGTCGACAACGACCTGTTCGCGACCGACCATACGCCCGGCTTCGGTTCCGCCGCGCGTTACATGGCGCTTTCGGTCAAGCAGGCGGGCGTTCTGGCGCGCGATATGAAGCGCGTCGACCAGTTCGTCGTCTTCCAGACGATCGGGCGCGACGCCGGCTGGCTCGCCGCCGCGACCGCGTGCGGCAAAGTCGACGAAGAGGACGCGCCGCATATTATTCTCGTTCCGGAAATCCCGTTCGAGTTCGAGAAGTTCATTAAGAAGGCTCAGGAAGCGTACGACAAGTACGGGTACGTCAGCGTCGTCTGCGGCGAAGGCATTCGCTGCGCGCCCAAGGCCGACGGAACGAAGGGCTCCGTCGTCAGCTCGCTCGACGCCGACGGAAACGACGTCCAGACGAGCCAGACGGTCGATAAATTCGGCAATCAGGAACTCGGCGCCATGGGCGGCGCAAGCGTCGCGTTTGCTCTGCACCGCATGCTGAGCAAACATCTTAAGCGCGCCGACGGTCAGCCGTGCCGCGGCGAATTCCAAATTACCGAATCGCTCCCGATGAGCTGCGCCGACCGCGCCACCGCGCTCGATATCGAAGAAGCGTGGAACTGCGGACGCCGCGCCGTAGAGCTCGCCGTCGGAGGAACGAGCGGCGTTATGGTTACCATGAACCGCGTCTCCACCAAGCCCTATAAGATCGAATACGGAACCGCGCCCCTCAACGACGTCGCCGTGAGAGACCGCGAGATGCCGTTGGAATACGTCGACGCCGAGAATCTCTTCGTGACGAAGGAATGCGTCGAGTATCTGCGCCCGCTCGTCGGCGAGATGCCCGAATACGTTAAGCTCTTCTGAGATCGCTCAGAGCGCTAAAACGATTAGATTAGAGCGGCGGCCGTTCGTTACGAATTGCCGCCGCTCTTTCTTTTCGCGCCGCCGTGCAGACGGCGCCGACGCGCGCGCCCCTTGCCAGATTTCAGGCAAAGGGTATACTAACCGGCGGCTTTTGAACTGGCAAGCTTTAGGCGGAGAAGGTTCAGCGGGCGAACCTCGAAGTTCAGTTTGGCGTCGTATTTCCGCTCGCGAGTGGGTACGTAATGTCAGTCGGTTTCCAATCTGAGGGCTCTTCGGCAAAGAATCCTGATTTCATGGAATCGCGCTCGATTCCCTGGCTTTTGCTCCAGTTCTCGCTTCCCGCCATTATCGCGTCGCTCGTCTCCGTTACCTATAATCTTGTGGCGCGTATTTTCGTCGCTCAGCGGTTCGGCATGGACGGCGTGGCCGCAGTCACGGTCGCCTTTCCGGTCATCGTGCTCTTTCTCGCCGTCGCCATGACGATCGGCACGGGCGCGACGATTCTCATTTCCATCCGTCTCGGCGAAAAGAACAACGACAAAGCTGAGGAAGCGCTCGGTCAGGCGCTCTTTCTGTCCGTGCTCACGGCGGCGGTCTTTATCTTCTTCGGGCAGATTTTCCTCGACCCGATTCTGCGTCTGGTCGGCGCGACGGGCGACGCGGCGGACCCCAACTCGGTCTTCAGCCTCGCGAAATCTTATCTCTCAGTCGTTATTTGGGGCGTACTCACGCAGCATATCGCGTTTGGCGTCAACAACTTCATACGCGCGGAGGGCAAGCCGTTCATCGCTATGGTCTCCATGCTCATTTCCGCGATTCTCAACGGCGCACTCGACTACGTCTTTCTCTTCGTCTTTCGGACGGGAATCTGGGGCGCGGGCTTAGCGAACGTCCTCGCGTGCGCGGTCGCCGCCGGCTGGATCATGTACCTCTACTTCTCCGGCAAGACAATTTTGCGCTGGCGCCTTAAATATTTCCGAATCAACTGGCCGCTGGCAAAAGATATCGCCATATGCGGCGCCGTTCCGTTCGCGACTCAGGCATGCTCGGCCATTATGCAGACGACGCAGAACAATCTCCTCGTGCATTACGGGAACCTGTACGGTCAAGCGCACGGCTACGCCTTCAACGGGGGCGATCTTGCCGTCGGAATTATGGGCACGGTCGTTGCGATCTCGTCGACGCTCATTATGCCCTTTTTGGGTCTGGGCCAGGGCATGCAGCCGATTATCGGGTACAACTCCGGCGCGAACCGGCTCGACCGCGTGCTCGACACCGTTAAGCTGACGATTAAGGTCGCGGTTATCGGGAGCCTCTTCCTGTGGTTCTTCCTGGAATGGCGCGCCGACTGGGCCGTCAAATGGTTCCTGAGAGTCGGAGAGGAAGGATACGACGAAAAACTGAGGCTCGGCATACTCGCGATTCGCGCGCTCTGCCTGTGCGTTCCGTTCATCGCGGTAAACGTTCTGGCGAGCGGCTATTTCCAAGCGCAGGGGCGGCCGATTCTCGCGCTCATGATGACTCTTGCGCGTCAGCTGCTCGTTCTGCTCCCGTGCCTCGTCCTTTCGACCTATCTTTTCGAACGGTTTTGGGGATTCGGAAAGGGGCTCAACGGATGCTGGTTCTCGTTCCCCGCGGCCGATCTGAGCGGATTTCTCATCGCGCTCGTCTTTTTGCGAATCGACTTTAAGGCGAAACACAAGCTGCTCCGCGAACGGCAAGAGCAAGCGCTTCGCGGCGCCGCGACCGAAAAGGAGACCGTGTGAACTATGAACGCTAAGTCGCGCTCCAAATCGAAAGAAACGCCCGCGGTCGCGATTGTCGGCGCGTCCGGAGGCGTCGGGCGCGCGCTCGTCGAATCCTATCGCGGCGAACGCGCGGCGCTCTATCTGTCCGCCAACCGCGGCTGGGACGCGCTGCAAACGGAACTCGGCGCCCAAGCGCGCGGATTCCGCGCCGATCTGGCGCAACCGTCGGGCGCCGAAACGCTCGCGCGCGAACTCCTCGGCGCGCTCAAAGCGGATCAGGAAACCGAAACGCCGCGGCTCGACGCGCTCGCCGTCGCGGCCGGCGTCGATCTCATGACGCCCGAAAGCAAAGCGCTCCCGTTCGATAAGCGGCTCGAGCTCGCGTGGCGCGTCGACGTCGCCGCGACGGTTACGCTCGCGCGAACGCTCGGCGCGGCCATGGCGGCGCGCAAACGCGCGGCGCTCGACGCGGAATACGCGCCAGCGATCGTTCTTTTCGGCTGGGACGGGGTCGCGCGCGGCCAGGAAGGGGACACGGCGCAGATCTATTCTGCGTGCAAAGGGGCGGTCGTCGCGTTTGCGAAATCGCTTGCGCAGGAGCTCGCGCCGGACGTTCGCGTCAACACCGTTTCGCCCGGCTGGATACGCACGGCGTGGGGGGCGCGCGCGTCGGAACGTGCGTCGAAGCGCGTCGCCGACGAATCGCTCGCGCGGCGCTGGGGAACCCCGGAAGAAGTCGCAAGCGTCGCGCGGTTTCTTCTCTCCGACGCCGCCTCTTATCTCAACGGTCAAGACGTTCCCGTCAACGGCGGGTTCTCATACCTCCGCCGCTAACCGATTTAGCCCCCGCTTGACGCGCCGCGCCTTTCGGCTACAATAGGCTCAATTTAAACACAGGCGCCGAACGACTCGAGCCGGCTCTCGCCAGAAAAGCGGTCTTTTCAAAACTTAAACCTTTGGCTCGACGTTGGTTAACTCGCGTTACAACCTTTACGAAGGGCGCCTTTTTTCGGGGAGTCAAAGAGATGAAAATCGCGCTCGGTTGCGATCACCGCGGTGGAAAAGTCGCGTATCGGCTCACAAAAGACGTCTTCCTCCGCAACCATTACGCCACTCAAGCTCTGTACGCCAAAGACGACGCCGACGAGCTCGTCGGAGCCTTTCTGATCGACGGAGCGTCCTGTTCCGACGATTTCGACGGCGACGAAGAAAACGATTCGAACCAGGTCGGTATTTACGAGCTCAAATACGGCGCGGACGAGGTCCAGATCCTCCCGATCGACAAATTCCCCCTCTTTAAGTCGGACGAAGACCCCGTCTGCGTCGACTATCCCGACGTGGGCGCCGCGGTCGCTCAGGCGGTCGCGCAGGGCCGCGCCGACAAGGGCGTTCTCATCTGCGGAACCGGCGTCGGCATGTGCATAACGGCCAATAAATTCAAGGGCGTGCGCGCCGCCGTCTGCTTTAACGAAGTCGCCGCGGAGCTCAGCCGCCGGCACAACGACGCGAACGTACTGTGCGTCTCCGGAGAATTCCTGAGCATACCCGCGCTCGAATCGCTCGTGCGCCGCTGGCTGATCACGCCGTTCGACGGCGGACGGCACGAGCCGCGCGTTCAAAAAATCTCCGATATCGAGCGTCAGACCGGGCTCTGATTCTCCCGCGTCCTTCCCGGCGCGTCAAAGCGCCGGGGAAAACTCTATAAGCGGCCGCGTCGGTCCGCGTTCGCGCAAAAAACCGGGAAAAATTTCGGTAAAAATTCGCGAATGGGCCAAAAAAACAACACAACGCGCGTCTTTTTGCATACAATGTCTCAAGATGGGGTTCCGTCTTTCTAAAAAGCGGCCCCCAACGCTAATTGAAGAACCCGTCTACGGTCAACCCTGAAAGGGAATCGGTATGGAATTTAACAATTTGCAGTCGTATCAAATCGAATCGAGCGCGTCCTCGCGGACCCGGTTGATCACGAAAGTCTACGCGAATCTCACGGGCGCGGTCGTCGCGTTCGCGGCGCTCGAAGCGCTCGTCTTCGCGACGTTCGGCGTCGAGACGATTTTGAGATTCGTTTCGGAAAACATAAAGCTCGTCTCTTGGGGATTATTGGCGCTCTGTCTGCTCGGGCCTATGTTCGGAAGATTTATCGTCGGCTCCAATCCGTCGCGTTTCCGCCAGTACGTCTACCTCGGTTTCTACGTGGTCCTCTACACGGCGCTTTTCATCCCGCTTTTGGCGTTCGCCGCCTTCAAGACGGGCAATATGTCGCTCATTTGGCAGGCGTGCGGGCTCACCGCGTCGCTCTTCGCGGCGCTGTCGGCGGCCGTATTCTTTACGCGCGTCGACTTCTCCTTTTTGCGGTCGGCGCTCGTTTTCCTCACGATTGCCGCGTTTGTGCTCGTCGGGGGCGCGCTCCTCTTCGGGTTCTCGCTCGGAACGTGGTTCATCGTCGGCATGATCCTCCTCGCCTGCGGATACGTCCTTTACGACACGTCGAATATCATGCTGCATTATCCGGAAGAGGCCGACGTCCTCGCGACCGTCGCGCTCTTCTCGGCGCTCATGACCCTCTTCTACTACATTCTGTCGTTCCTCTCCTCGCGCGACAACTGACCGCGCGGCAGGCAAAACGCGGACGCGCGCCCGGCGAAACCGCGCCGAGCGCGCAATGCGGCCTCGTAAAAAACGATCTGAAACTCTGTTTTCCCCGTTCTCGATTTCCGTTATATTTAAAACGTCTAGAAGAATTGACGGGGGTATTTTAAATTTTTCTAAATTTGGTAGAATTAGGCTTGAATTTTTGTCGGCGTGCGTTACGGAGACGGCGGCTTGCTCCGGCGTCCAGCGGCGGCGCGGCGTAATTTTCCCCTGCCGACCCGATAAAATAAGCGCAAAAGTTCCCGACAGCATCCTGCCGTTCACCCTCCCCGGGTATTCCCCGCGGAAGGAACGCAGCCAACCTTTGGTGGAGATAATATCGTTATGGCGACCGGCGCTCAAGAAATTAACGTCAAACAACTTGTTCTCTACAGCGGATCGTTTGGTCCCCGCGAGATCGACGAATTGCGCGAAGAAATCAGTCGCGATCCCAAAAAATTCGACGAACTCAAAGAAGCGGTCAACGAGCTCAAAACGAAGGACGAAGACGAGCTCAGTCCCGCCGTTCGCGTTAAACTCGGCGTTTGCCAGTTCCTCATCGGCAAATACGACGACTCGTTCGCGTCCCTGAAGAAGGGGGACGGAGGCGCGCTTGTGCACTTCTATTTCGCGAAGCTGCACGCCGTCAAGCAGGAATACGACGAGGCGATCGCCGCGTACAATACGGCTCAGTCGGCCGGATATAACGTCGATATCTGCGCGCTCGGACGCGCCGAAGTCTATCGCGACATGGGCAAACTGACGCAGAGCCTGCAAGAGCTCGACTACCTCTCCGGCGCGGTCGAACAGACGGCCGAATACCTCTATCAGCGCGCGGCGACCGTCAACGCGATCGGCGGCAATCCTCAAGAGGCGGTCGCGCTTTACGAACGCGCCGTCGCGGCCGACCCGAACCATCCGGGCGCGCTCTACGGTCTCGCGCTCGAAAACGAACGCCGCGGAAACGACGACGTCGCGCTCGAGCTCTATCAGCGCGCGGCGGCTCACTTCCCGACGAACGTCGGCACGCTCATGAACCTCGGTATTCTCTGCGAGGACATGGAGCTCTACGAGCAGGCGCAAAGCTGCTTCCAGCGCGTGCTCGACGCGTATCCGATGAACAAACGCGCGGCGCTCTACCTCAAAGACGTCAAGGCGTCCCTCAATATGAAGAGCGACTCCTCCAACGACGACGAAAACAATATGCGCGCGCGTCTGCTCGCTCAGCCGATTACGAACTTCGAGCTCTCGCAGCGTTCCCGCAACTGCCTGGCGGCGATGCAGGTGGAAACGCTCGGCGACCTGTGCAAGCATACCGAGCAAGAGCTCCTCGCCATGCAGAATTTCGGCGAAACGAGCCTCAACGAGATCAAGACTCTCCTTCAGAACAAGGGTCTCGAACTTGGCGCGAATACGGGCGGAAAAGGTTCGGCCGGCGTTCCGGAACCCGTCGATCTCACTCCGGAAGAGCTCGAAAAGCACGAGCGGCCCGTCGCCGACCTCGAACTCTCCGTTCGCGCGCGTAAGTGCATGAACCGCTTGGGTATTCGCACGATCGGCGAACTTGTCCGCAAGTCGGCGGAAGATCTCCTCGCGTGCAAAAACTTCGGCGTGACCAGTCTCAAAGAGATTAACGAGAAGCTCGCGAAGTACAACCTGAAGCTGCGCGGCGAATGACGCGCGGCTAAGCCGGCCGGCGCGGTCTCAGGAACGCGCCGAAAGATATTCAGACACGTCCGCGTACGGTTCGCGCGCGGGCGTGTTTTTTATGACGCCCCAGAGAAACCTTGCGCGCGTTGCGCGGCGGCTCCTTCCGAGCGCTCGAATTTTCCAGAACGGAATCAGGCAAGAGATGGCCCTTTTTGAATACCGACTTGCGCACAAAGACGCAAACAGCCGCGCGCGCCGAGGATCCTTTGAAACGACGCGCGGCGTCGTTGAGCTCCCAACTTTTATGCCGGTCGGAACGCGCGGTTCGGTCAAGGGCGTTGAAATCGGGCTGCTCGAAGAGACGGGCTCGCAGATCGTACTTGGCAATACGTATCATCTCATGCTCCGTCCGGGCGAAGAGGTCGTTCGCGAACTCGGCGGCCTTCATCGGTTCTGCGGCTGGAAGAAGCCGATGCTCACCGACAGCGGCGGATTCCAACTCTTTTCTCTTGCGAAACTTACAAAGATATCCGAAGAGGGCGCCGTCTTTCGTTCCCACATCGACGGCCGCAAAATCAGCCTGACGCCGGAACGCGCGGTCGAAATTCAGGAGGCGCTCGGGTCCGATATCGCGATGGCGTTCGACCACGTTATCGCGCTCCCCAACGTGCGGCGCGCCGTTCAAGACGCGATGGAGCGCACCGTTCGCTGGGCGCTGCGCTGCAAAAAGGCGCACGTTCGCGACGACCAGGCGCAGTTCGCGATCGTTCAGGGCGGCCTGGAATACGATCTGCGCGCTCAATGCGCCAAAGAGCTCGCCGATATGGATTTTCCCGGCTACGCGATCGGCGGTCTGAGCGTCGGCGAAACGCCCGAAGAAATGTACGACTGCATCGAGGCGACCGTCGAGCATATGCCGGAAACGAAGCCGCGCTATCTCATGGGCGTCGGACGACCGGAAGACCTCCTTGAAGGGATTTTGCGCGGCGTCGATATGTTCGACTGCGTTATGCCCTCGCGCAACGGCCGCAACGCCATGGCGTTTACAAGTTACGGCCCAATGCGGCTGCGCAACGCGCGCTACGAACGCGACCCGCGGCCACTCGAAGAGGACTGCCCCTGCCCCGCGTGCCGAAGGAGCCGCGCCTATATCCGGCATCTCTTTATCGCCGAAGAAATGCTCGGTCCTATCCTACTGACGATACACAATATAACGTACTATCAGCGCCTCATGGCCGGAGCGCGCCGCGCGATTGAAGAAGACCGATACGTCGATTTCTATCGCGAATGCTTCGCCAAGTGGGCGATGGGAACGCCAGACTGACGCGTTGGAAAGCGAGCGACGACATGAAAGCGCCCGACCTCAAAGCCAAGCCGTTAAAGTTCAATATTACGCCGCTTATCGACGTAACGTTCCTACTCATTGTCTTCTTCGTTATGTCGAACCGCCTGATTCAGGACGAAGTCGCGATGGAGATGACGCTCCCGAGAGAAGCGTCCGGCGAAACGGTCGTCGAAGACGATTCCGATAAAATTGTCCTCAACGTCGAAAGCGCCGACTCCGTCTACTTCGGCGCGCGGAAAGTAAGCTACGACGAGCTCCGCGAGCGGCTCCGGCGCGAGAAAAGCCGCGCCACGCGCGACGTCTCCGTACGCATTCGCGCCAATCGCGACGTCCCCTATTCCGCCATTGAGCCGATCCTCGTAATCTGCGCGCAGACGGGCTTCTCCGACGTCTCGTTCGCCGTCGTCGAAAAGTAGCGGCGCGGCGGCTTTTTTGTAAAGATACGCAAAATACAAAACCTATTTGTCTTTTTAGCAAAAACGCATTTCTGTGTTTTTTCACCAATAATTCAATAGAACGCTCTAACCGATTTTTTCCCAAGAGAAGCGCGGCGCCGTTCCGATTTCTACAAAACGCCGTTTGCCCGTCACGGAAGGACGACTCACGGCGCGCGTTTCCAAGGCGGCGCGTTCTCATTTTGCAGATTTTGCGCGCAATAACGCCGGTTGGGAGCGTATAGAGGTCAAGCGAACCGAACGCCGCGTTCGGCCGCTCTCACCGCGTTTGCCGCTAAGGCTCAATAAAGTCGACCGCCCTGAAACGGGGCGCGCGTTACGGAAAGGCTGCGTTATGTTCGACGATCACGACGATTTTGGCGCCGATACTCAAACCGCTACGAACGCCGAGGGCAAAAAGAGCGCGTACTGCTCCTTCTGCCGCAAAAGCCATAGAGAGGTCGGGCCGCTCGTCGAAGGACCGGGCGACGTCTATATCTGCGGCGAATGCGTCGATCTGTGCAAAACGATCTTAGAACAGGAACGTCAGCGCCGGCGCGGAACGGAAAAGGCGCCCAATAAGATTCCCTCTCCCCGCGAACTGCTCGCCAAGCTCGACGAATACGTCGTCGGGCAGGACTACGCGAAAAAGACGCTCGCCGTCGCGGTCCACAATCACTATAAGCGGATAACCTCCGGAACCGCGACCGACGACGTCGAACTCGGAAAATCGAACGTTCTTCTCCTCGGTCCGACGGGCTGCGGCAAGACCCTGCTTGCGCAAACGCTCGCCAAGACGCTCGACGTTCCGTTCGCAATTGGCGACGCGACGACGCTCACCGAGGCGGGCTACGTCGGCGAAGACGTGGAAAACCTCATTTTGAAACTTCTCCGCGCCGCCGATTTCGACGTCGAACGCGCCCAGCGCGGAATTATCTATATTGACGAAATAGACAAGATCGGCAAGTCGAGCCAGAACGTCTCCGTAACGCGCGACGTCTCAGGCGAAGGCGTCCAGCAGGCGCTCCTCAAGATGCTCGAAGGGACCGTCGCCAACGTTCCGCCGCAAGGGGGCCGCAAGCATCCGGAACAGCAGTATATTCAGGTCGACACGTCGAATATCCTCTTTATCTGCGGCGGCGCGTTCGTCGGGCTCGATAAGATCGTCGAAGGACGGCTGGGCAAACGCCTGATCGGATTCAGCGCGCCCGAAACGGAAAAGAAGGAGCAAAACGGCTGCGCCCGGCTCCGAAGTTTCTCCGAAAGCGACAAAAAGCAGTCCGTTCTCGAATACGTCTCCGCCGAAGACCTGTGCGAATTCGGCATGATACCCGAACTCATCGGCCGGCTGCCCGTCGTCGCGTCCCTCGATCCGCTCTCCGAAGACACGCTCTGCCGCGTTCTGCGCGAGCCGAAAAATTCGCTCGTTAAGCAGTATCAGAAGCTCTTCCAGATGGAGAACGCCGAACTCGAATTCTCCGAAGAAGCGCTTCACGCCATCGCGGCCGTTTCCCTCGAACGCAAGACGGGCGCGCGCGGGCTGCGCTCCGTTATGGAGGCGCTCATGCTCGAACCGATGTTCGCGCTCCCCGACAGACCGTCCGGAGAACGCTATTACATTACCCGGGAAATGGTCGAGGGCAAGGCGGCCGTCGCGCCGGAGCCGTCCTGCGAATCGCTCAAAAGCGCGTAACGTCCGTATCCCAAACAGAACGCAAAAAAGCCGCCGAAACCAGAACGTCTTCGGCGGCTTTTTCTTTTTCGGCCCGCGGCGCGCGCGGGAACGCGCGAACTCAGCCTTTAATCTTCGCGACTTTCTTCGCCGCTTCTTCCAGGAAGGACTTGAGATCTTCAAGGCCGTCTCCAAGATTCGTCGACAGGAACGTGTCGACCGCTTCGCAGGCCATCCAGTCGCCCCAGATCATCGCGCCCATGCAGAGCACGTTCGAATCGTTAATCGAGCGGCACATTTTCGCCGCGAAGACCGATTCGACGACCGCGGCGCGCACGCCTTCAAAGCGGTTCGCGATCTGGTTCATGCCCATGCCGGTGCCGCAGAGGAGAACGCCGCGTTCGGCTTCGCCGCGCTGCAGGGCTTCGCACGCCTTAACGCAGCTTTCGAAATAGGGGATTTCCGGGTTTTCTTCCGACGCGCCGTAATCGACGACTTCATGTCCGGCTTTCTCAAGGTGTTCGATCAGCGCTTTACGGAGACTCAGCGCGAACGGGTCGGCGGCAAATACGATTTTCATTGTAAACTCCTTACAACTAAGGTCTAAAGGCAGATCAGAAAACGACTTTTCGCGAAATAACCGCTGCGTCGCGACGTTCGCTAAAATCTTTTGCATTATTCTAACGAAAAAAATTTCATTTGCAAGGAAAAAGAAAAAGGCTCTTTTTTTCTTTGAATCCCGCGGCGGCTCAGGACCAAATTACATACATATATTTAAAATTCGTCAATATTGACAAAAACCGACCGTTTTTCATCATAAGAACGACCGAAAAAGTCGATATACATAAAGGCGTGCGGAACGCGCGCGGACGGCGGCCGACGGAGCGGCTTTTCCCGTCCAGAAGGAAGATTGGCGCCCTTGAAACGAAACGGCGCGGCATACGACTCCAAACGGATTAAAGTGAGTTTTATGTTAAGAAAGTTACTGTTTTACTGCCTGAGCGTCGCTATTCTGGCGACGTTTGCGTGCCTGGCGAGGCAAGGCGAGTTAAAAATGCCCAGCGACGCGCTCCGCGCCGACGTTGCGGCGGAACCGGACGCCGCCTCCGAAAGCGTGGCGTTTCTTACCGACTACGACGAAGCGGCGGAGAAAGCCGCTCGCGACAATAAGCCGATTCTTCTCTTCTTCATGACGAAAAACTGTAAATTCAGCGCCGCTATGCTCCGCAACGCCTTTGCCGACGTACAGGTCGAAAAGCTCGCAAAGGAATTCGTCTGCGTTCAGATCGATATGAACGAGGAAAAAAACGGCGCGATCTGCGACGCCTATAACGTCGCCGTCTCCCCTACCGTTCAGTTCGTAACCGCTCAGGGCGCGCCCCTTCAGAGACTGGCAAGCGTGCAGTCCGGCGAACGGCTCGCCGCTCAGATGCAGATCGCGCTGACGTCGGTCGCATGGCGCGACGCGCGCGGAGAGGAAGAAAAAGCGCTCCTGCGCTGAACTCGGGGCGAACAGCCTCCCCCAAAAAAACTCCGAAAACAGAAAAAGCTCGACAGGCGCCGGTCTCTTCCGGCTCTTGCCGAGCTTTTTTAACGCGTGCGAAACTTCGGCGCTTAACGCCGTTCCCCCTCCAAAAGCCTCTCTAATTCGGCGCTGCGGTCCGGCGCGTCCGCGCCCTTCTTCGATTTGGAACCCGCTTCGTCCTTTTCCGTCTTCATAGCGGCCAGGGAAGCCGCAAGCCGCATGCGAATCGCCTGATATTCCTCGCGCGTAATTTCGCCGGAACGGTACAGCTCTCCAAACCGCGTGAGCATCTCGCTCGGCGACGTCTCCTCTTGCTTTTCGCCCTCGCGAATCTTCGACAGAATATAACACGCAATCGCGACGAAAATTCCGAGTCCGACGAGCCCCAGAATCAGACTGGGCAGCCGCTCCCAATTCATGTGCGGCGCCTGTCTGGCGGCGAAGAAAAACGCAACTGGGACGTATGAAAGATAGAGCATATTCGAGCCGAACCAGGATTCGTTCCCGACGCTTCGCCAAGCGCCGCCTTTTTACAAAAATTTCCCTATTTTATCTAACGCGCACAACCGCAACTCATGCGAAAAACCTGAAGCAAGCCGTTACAATCGGACGATTCGTTACAAAAGGGATTAGACGCACGGACGCGCTATCCCTATTTCACGGCGCGGCAAGGACGCGGCGCCAACCGTTTGCACACTGCTTCATGGAGACGCAATATGTTCGCACGTTCATTCGGTCGCAACGCGGCGCGTAAAGCGCTCGTTCGCGCGTCGGCGATAGGGCTCGCCGTTTTGGGGACGTATTGCCCAATCGACCTTGCGGGCGCGCCCCCAAGCGCGTCGCTGTACGCTCAGTCTATTATAAACCAATCGAGAGGCTCAAGCAACAGTTTCCAAGGTTTTTCCAACCGACGCGTTGAAAAAATAGCGGCGCTCCCGTCGACTCCGGCTCCGTTGGCAAGCCGGGAGCAAGTCGGCTTTGCGGCGCCCGCGGCGAGCGCGAGCGCTATCGACGGCGCGACTCTCCGTGTCCCGTTCACAATCCCGGAACGCTCGAAGACGATCGGCGTCAAGGCCGTCAAGCTCTATTATTCCGCGGATCGGGGCGCGACGTGGCGCCAATACGATTCGGTCGGGCCGACGGACAGGCGAACGGAGTTCTTCTTCGAAGCGCCCAAGCCGGGCGAATATTGGCTGGCGCTGCAAACGAGTCTCAATAACGGCGCGGTAACGGCCAGTTCGACGCGCGCGTTTCGGTTCTCGCAGGGCAAGGAGCCGGAAGACGACGTTCTCCTTCCGCTCTCGGCGGACGGCGGCGAACCGACGCTCGGGCTCGACGAATCGGACGCGCCGAGCCTGCTTCCTCTTTCGGACGGCTCCGAAGAAACGCTCTATATGAACGAAACGGCGGCGGAAGAGGCGAACAGCGTTTCCAAGGGCGCGGGCGCAAACGGAAGCCCTAATAACTTCTCGCTCAACGACGACTCCGACGAACAGGAACCGCCCGCGCCGCCGGCCGCGGCCGGGCCCGCCGAAGGCGAAATTGTTCCAAGGCCCGGAAGATTTAAGACGCTCTCGTTCGGAAAAGAGGCGGAGACCGACAAACTCATGGTCTTTGTCCGCTGGTTCCGACCGGACGATCTCGACGAGCAGTACCGCGGCCAAAAGGCGACGATCTCGCTCGACTACGGGCCGACCCCGGAAGGCCCGTGGACCGCCGTCGCAAAGGATCTCTCGCTCGACGAAAGCGGATACGGCTGGGTTGCGACCGCCGACAATATGAAGCCGTTCTACGTGCGCGCGACCGTAACCGACGAAAGCGGCGAATCGTGGACCGACGTTACGTCCGATCCGCTCGACGTCTCGACGCCCGGCGTTAAAGAAGCGCTCGGAGTCGTTAAGACGCCCGCGCCCTTCGCGACCAAAAAGCTCCAAAAGACGGCGAGCAAAGAATCGGTCGTCGAAAAGCGCGCCAAGCCGGCGTTAGACGGCGGAAACGAAGACGGCGTCGAGCTCGTGCGAACGACCGCCTCGGAAGGAGAAACGAAAGCGACGCCCGCGGCCAAGAGCGAATCGGAAGCCGACTCCATCGACAAAGCGCGCGAAGCGGGCAAATCGCCCGAAAAGGAAAAGGCGGCCAAGACGCGTCAGCCGTACAGGGAACGGCCCGTCGTGCCCGCGCCGACCAATCCGAACCAACTTGAAGTCAATCCGCTCTTTACGCGCGGCGTCAGCGTGCTCTACCGCTCCGCGCAGACGCGTTACGAGCCCGACAACGGGGGAAAGCGGTCCATCTTTACGCCGCCGAGTCAAGCGCGCCGCGCCGCGTCGGTTCCGCCCGCCCAGCGATATCGGTCGCCCGCACAGATCGCCGCCGCGCGCCAGAGAGAAGCGCTCGAAAAGATGGAGAAAGACGCCAAGTACGCGCGCGAGCATGAAATGGAAATGCTCGAGCAGAAGCCGGAGCTCATGCAGGGCCGCGTCTTCTATATGGACGCAAACGGCAATATGACGACGACGCCCCCGCCCGAGTTTCTCCAGGCGTCGAACGAATGGCAGATTTCAAGCGTCGGCGACCCCGTCCCGGTCGGAACCGACGGCGCCGTGCCGAACGTGTCCGCGAACGGAGGCGCGATCGTATCCGGCGCGGAACCGCCGATCTATATGCCCCAAAATACCGACGATTACGACGCAAGCGCGCGGTCAGGCGCCGCGATCATGAACCCCTACGTCAATCAGGGAGAAGCGTCGGGCTCCTCGCCCCTCAACGATCGCTACGGAACGGGCGCGGGTCAGCCGGCCGGAACGGCGCCCCAGCAGGTTCCCAATACGAACGGCATGGGCATGTCCTATCAGGCGATCCCGCAAACGGCGTACACGCAAAACTATCCGACGGTCCTGCCGTACGGATACTCCGCGCCGTCGCCGAACTACGTTCCGCAGACGGGCGGCGCGCCAAGTTCGTTCCCGCCCCGGCCGAGCGTCTCGAGATAATCAAAACGGTCGTCTCAAACCCCCAAAAGCGGCGTAAAACCTCACGCGTTTTGCGCCGCTTTTTCATTTTGTCTTTACGCGCTAACCCGTGTTCCAGTACGGATTTTGCGCCGCCGATCCGCTACCGTCTTCCCTTCCCGGCCGCTTCGGCGACAGATAATTTCAAAACGTGAACCGAGTCGACCGCGGAGTCGATATATTTCAATCCCTTCTCCTCAAAGGCGGGAGAGTATTTCTTCGCCAGCAGTTTTAAGCCAAACTTCTTCCGCTCGACCCCTTCGACAATCTCGACCTTTCCGAAAAGGACAACCGACCGATACCTCGTAGAAAACTTTTCAGGAAGCGTCTCCACGTCCGTAACGACCGTAAAACAGGCGTTTGGATTTGCGAGAATATTGTCGATCTTTTGCCCGCCTTCCGCCGTGCAATGCATATAGACCGCGTTTGTCTCTTCGTCGTAGGCGTAAGAAATCGGAACCCCGTACGGCGCCCCGTCCGGAGTCACGGTCGAGAGCGTTCCGTAGTCCCCCTTCGTCAGTATTTCCCTGACGTCGGCCAGTTCTAACTTCCTGTCCTGTCGTCTCATCGCGCGCATTGGAACCGTCTGTCCTTTCTCTTATGGCAAAATACTAAAAAAGAGCCGCAAAAAAAAGATTCTATCTAAAACGAACGGCGCCGGAACCGGGGCGCCGCGAAACGCTTGATTTTAGTTCTGCCGTTGGTATTATATGCGGAGGACGCGCCTGTTGCTCGTGGCGTTTTTCCGAAATTTATTCAACAATGCCAATTCACCCTATAAGAATCGTTTTTTGGGGAATCTTTTTCTATCATAAAGCAGTTTCTGCAATCAGCCATACAGCAAGAAAGCGAACAGATGAAAAGTAAAAATGAACAAGAATGTTTGAAGAAAGTAAGACTTAAGGACATGATTGAGGGAGAGCATGAAGCTTTAACTCTGGTTGAACGCGACAATTACGACGGCGCTATAAAACTATTGGCTGATAAGTACAAAATAGGTCTAAATACTAAGAATCCCAAAGGCCGTAATATTTTATTTATAGTGCGAGAGGGATTCCATGGAAGTACGAATGAAAAAAAGCTGTTCAAATTTATGGAAAGTTTGATTAAGGCAGGCGCAGACGTAAACTGTCAAGATAAATATCAACTTACGATGTTGCATTTCGCTGTTTTAGAAGGTCTTCCCCTTATATGCAAGTTACTACTGGAAAATGGAGCGAATCCTAATTTGTTAAACCAACTTGATAGATCGCCCCTTGATTATGTAATTGATCATTATCCATCCGATTCAGCTCAGGATTGTCTGTCGGTACTGTTGCTCGGAGGAGCCGATCCTTTTTTACCTCACCGTACTTGGGAATCATATAACTTTAAAGAACGGCTTATCGACCGGTCCGAAAGCATAAACCCGGAACATCCGGAAGAAGAACGACTAAGAAAGATATACCGCCGAACAATGGCGCAACTTGAAATAGAGAAGAACGCCGGCGTTACTTCTTCGGGAATCTATTTTTCAAAAGACGGAATACTTTACGCTGACGAGGGAAGAAAACTTATTCGCATTCTTCGCAACTATCCGTCCGACGAGGTAGTTGTTCCGGACGGAGTCGAAGAGATTGTCGAAGGAGCGTTTTCCTGTTGTTCTAACATAAAGTCTGTCGTTATACCTGAGAGCGTCGTTTCCATAGAACAGTTTGCGTTCTCCTATTGTACTTCTTTGAAATCAATACGGATTCCTAATGGCGTTACAGTAATAAAGAACGGGACTTTTGAAGGTTGTTGGGATTTGCAGTATGTTCAATTACCCGAAGGTCTTACGGAGATAGAGGGCGCGGCATTTTTTCATTCCCTTTCGCTGAAGTCTGTTGTCATTCCTGATAGTGTAACCGATATAGGCCTTGTTGCTTTCGAACCTCCAACAACGATTCGCGGTAAGAAGGGATCATATGCTGAATCTTATGCGGAAGAAGAGGAACTCCCTTTTCGTGTTGTAAGGAACCATTATCTTTTTACTCTGATAAGTAAGATGATGAAACGTTTCGTCAAGAAAACATTTCCTTCACGAGGATGACGGACGCTGTTAATAAACGATACTGGCGCTGTTGAACTAGATTCTATTTTAAAACAACGGCGCCGGGAGCGGGGCGCCGCGAAACGCTTGATTTTAGTTCTGCCTTTGGTATTATATGCGGAGGACGCGCCTGTTGCTCGTGGCGTTTTTTATAGGCTTATTTAGCTATGACTTCGCGGCGTAAAAACAGATTCTTCAAAATAATTTTCAAAAAATTTTTGAAAAATCTTGACGCCGCTAAAATCCGCAGATATACTCTCAGTTAGTAGGGGTGGAGAAGCGTCTCTTTTCTTAACCGTTTAAGGCAGGGGCCGTCTCCAATATGCAGTCCTTGCATATTGCTGACAAAAGGGTTGGTTATGGGTTTCCCACTGAGTTTTTCTAAGTCACGCCGCGCAAAGAAGCCCGGTAAGGGCCGCGCGGCTCGGTTTAGAGCTCTTGAGGAACGCGCTCTTTTGTCGGCTGTTAGGGTTACCGCGCTTGATTTTCTGACGTTTGAAGGTTCTAACTCTAAGACGGGCGTGTCCGATCCGGAACGGTTCGACTGGCACGAAGTCGGATGCGGGCGTTCTTCCGGCGGCCATACAGCCGCATGCTGGGGCAGTCAGGAGTCGTACCGGCAGGACATGCTGAGCATGTCGGCGGAATACGCGGACGGTCTCGCGTCGGAGACGGCGCTCAAAAACGCGATTCTGACGGCGAGAGGAACGGCTCTTTCGAGCTATGTAACGGCGCTCGAAAACGCGGACAGCTCGACGGTTACTCTTGGACTCGTGGAGACAGACGGGCCGTTCACGCTTACGGAAACGGATCTTGCGTACGGCGCGGGAATTTCGCAAACGCTCGGAAACGTCAGCGGCACGATTCTTATCGGCGCCGCGACCGGCGGTATGACCAAATGGGCGAGCGTGTGCAGCAACGCTTCAAAAGGGACTTACGCGGTTGCAAGAGCGATTAATGCGTGGGACATGGCAGGAAACGTCGCGGGCGTCGCGACGAGCGTCTATGATATGAGCGAAAACGGTCTGTCCGTCGGCAACGTTTTGACTGCGGCAGGATCGGTTCTCGGCCTTTCGGGCAATATTAGCGGCGCGATCGCTAAGCGCGGGTGCTTTACTGCGGGAACTCAGGTTCTCGTCGGCGAAACGACCGAGACGGTCGCCGCGTCGGACGGGCCCTACTCGTTTGTAGTCGACAATACGACGGCGGCTCTGTGGATTGTCGTCGGAGTTTCCGCGACCGCCTCGTTCGCCGTTCGGCAATTGAAGAAAAGGCGGGAAGAAAAGACTGAGCAGAAGCGAGGCTCTGTGGCTGCGGCTGTTCGAGCCGCTCAGACCGACGCGGACGCCGGCGATTCTTTAGGCGGTTCTGCCAATAAAAACTCCGAAAGAACGGCAAAAAGATTTTCCGCATTAAGCGTCGTCAGCGTCTGCTTATTATTGATCTCATTGGCGGCGCTCTTCTTCGCCGTAAATGGCGCCAGTCGCGTAAAAGCGGAACCGGAACCGGCGAAGACCGCCGTCGACGGTCAAAAGCGGTACATAACCAAGAATATCGAAGATATTCGTATTGGCGAACGCACGCTTGGAACGAATCCGCAGGGCTCCGTTCCCTGCGAAAACGACGCAGTCTTTTCACAAGTTAAACATTACAGTTACTCGCTTTGTTATCGGAAAGGAAACGGAACGCAATGCAATATTAAATTGCTGCGTCCCGAAGATTGGCTCGATTACGAAGACGTTCGGCTGCGCCGCGAAGCCGACGGCAAAGTTTTCGACGAAAGCGATTTTCAGACGTCAGAAACGATCCCGCTCGAAACGGTCGACGATTGCGACGTCGAAGTTTGGCTGGAACTTCCGGAAATGGGCGTCGTCGGCTGGGCGAAGCTGATCGAAATCGACGACGAGGTAATAGTCCAACCCGGCCTAGGAAACGTCGTAACCGGAACGTTCGAACACATATCCGACGAGGTAGTCGATCTTCAAATCGAAGGCCAAGAGAAACCGATCGGTTGTACGGCGAATCATCCGTTCTGGTCGGTCGACCGTCAGGATTTCGTTGACGCCGGTCTTTTGAAGGAAGGCGAACGCGTCCAACTCTACAGCGGCGAAACGAAACGCGTTGTTCAGAGACTGCCGCGTCCCGGCCCGCAGAACGTATATAATCTCGAAGTCTATTCCGAGCATGTGTATTGCGTTGAAGACCTTGGGATACTTGTTCATAATAAATGTAATGAACGATACTATAAGCCCAACGGAAAAATACGAAGATTCGATGGGCATAAACCCGCTTATGAGGTTAATGAAGCACATGTTTTTGGGCCAAAGTATGTAATAGGTAAAACTCCGCTGCCGGCAGATGCACAAGAAGTATTTTCAAAAGCTATACCCAGCGACCCAGATAATCCATCTGTTTGGTTTGCAAAAAATGAAGCAGGCAAAATTTATCGTTATTCTCTTAACCACGATAAAACAGTCGCTCATTTTAGCGGGATATATTTAGAAGGCCCTGGAACAAGAAATATTACTGATTATGCAAGGTTGAGATTGGGGATTCTTAAAAGAAAGGGTTTAAAATGCCGATAGCATACAGCAAAGACACATTTGCATTTCAATTTGATATTAAAGATATAATAATTTCACAGGGCCGCAAATGGGTTTACGGTTCCTTTTTACTATGGATTCAAGGAAAAAGCATAGGAGATCCGTACGATTACGCAGTACTAGACCATTGCTATGGTTGGATTTGCGATTTTGAAGATCTTCATATGCATCAAGACACTCAGGAATTTTCCTCATTAAGCGCCCAAGAGATATTGACTTTGTATAACAAATATTATCTAGGCTCAGGAGACTACGCTTCTGTCGACGAAGCCATAGAAGCCGCCTTAAACAAATCCCCTGAGGACATATCGTTTGGTATACATATGGGGCAGGAACTAAATATTTCTGAATTTGGAATGTCTTCGTTTGACGACGTTACTCTGCTAATGTTAGACTACGATCCGTTATGTAAACGTATTATAGCACAGCAATCTTCCGAACCTCCAATGGAATTTATCGTTCGAAAAGACGACATATTAAAAGCCATTGAAGAATTCAAGAAATTATATTTAGCGGAAGTAGCGAAGTTTGAGAAAACACATGTTATTGATATACATTAAAAGGGCTTCTTCGAAAGGCGGCCTTTACTTGACGGACATAACGGCTCCGATATAAATAGTTGGGCGGTTCTAAAAACTCCAGCTGCGAACGATAAAAAAGGACGTCGTTTTTTACGCCCCAGCCGACTTCCTTAGGGCGGTTAACGTCGATTTCGGCGGGGCAAAAGACAGACGCGCCTACCTAACGGGCTTATGTTAACAGATGAAAAGTCCATGGTTACGCGCAATGCGGAACAGAATAAATGTCCGGAAAAACACCTCGCAAAAATCCGATTAACTCTTTTTTGGACGTCGTCAGCGTCTGTCTGGTATTGATTTCTTTAGTGGCGCTCTGCTTTGTCGTCACTAAGCCCTATCGATCAAAAGCGGAACCGGAACCGGCGAAGACCGCCGTCGACGGTCAAAAGCGGTACATCACCAAGAATATCGAAGATATTCGTATTGGCGAACGCACGCTTGGAACGAATCCGCAGGGGCGTCTTGATTCGGAACTTGACGAATCGGTCTTCCAGATCCTTCCTCACTGCGGTTTCTCGCTTCGCTATACCAGCGAAGACGGGTCGCGGTGCGATATCCGGCTGCTCCGCCCGGCAGACTGGCTTGACTGGGAACCGACGCGGCTTTGCAGAACGTCCGACGGTCAAGCGGTCGACGCGATCGACCTCGTCTCCGAAGAACTTGCGTCTGGCGGATTTGATATTGGTCCCGAGTACGAAACCGCCGTCTGGCTCGATCTTCCCGAAATGGGGATCGTTGGCTGGGCTTCCGTCGTCGACATAGACGAAGACGTTTGCATTGAGGAAGGACGCGGCAACGTCGTAACCGGAACTTTTGCCCATACTTCCAGAAACGTCATTGATCTTTTTGTCGAAGGTCAGACGGAGCCGATCGGCTGTACGGCGAATCACCCATTCTGGTCGGTCGACCGTCAGGAATTCACGGCGGCTGGCGAACTGCGCGAGGGCGAACGTCTTGCGCTTTACAGCGGCGAGACGAAAAGAGTCGTTCAGAAACTGCCGCGGCCCGGTCCTGAGGTTGTATACAATCTTGAAGTTTACGGCGAACATGTCTACCACGTCGCTTCCGGCGGGCTTCTGGTACACAACGACTGCCCCTTTGATTGGCATCACACTATTCCGCGGGAGATATACAACCCGAGATCAAAGAGTACCGTTCCCCTTTTGCCGCCAGAGTTGGCCAAAGATCCCCGTATACGCGGCGTAAGGGGTAGTCCTAATATGATAGAGATACCCAAAGACATACACAGGACGCTTCATAAGGAGGGGTACAACGATAGTTGGCGTGAAGCCGTAGAAACTCTTATAAAGGAAAAAGGAGACGTCAAAAAAATTACCGTAGACGATATCCTCAAAATTCGCGAAGATATTTTGGCTAAATACGATTTGACGAAATACTGGAACGCAAGAATAACAAAAAAGTAAAACCATGACAAAACAAACGACTGTTTTATTTGAGGATTACGACCCTTCTAATCTGAACGAATGGGACGACGTCCTGCCCTACGAGTTCGTTATTAAAGAGAGCGCCGGCAACGACGAGACGACGTGTCCCGCTTCATTTGACGAAATTTACGATTATCTAAAAACGGAGGACGGTCTTACTCGAAAAGTTAAACTAACGTTTGTCAGAACGGCTGAAATGAACGGAATCGTTTACTGGCTGTGGAAGTTCCGCAGCGGGGGCGATCCCTTTTATTTAACGGTCGTTCGCGAGCCAGACGGACAAACTGTAATCGGATCGGACGACGCGTACAGTTACACGCCTGAACAGTATTTAGTTTGCGATTACTACGTCAATTGCGATTATCCCAGTCCTTCGACGTCATGGGAAGAATTCCAAAAAGAACGGGACGCGAAAGCGAAGAAGCAAGCTCTCTTAGAAGAGAAGGAAGAGGAAAAGCGGCTGCATGAAGAGGACGCAAAACGAAAGATTCTGGCAAAATGGTTGGACGGATGCGAACTCAGCGAATGGAAGCTTAGTTTCGTTAAACCGGAATATCTGTCGTCAAAGGTCGACGTATTATCCCTTCCCGCGACTTTTTCCGAGACGGAAATCGAAAATGAAGACAAATTAGCGCCGGGCGCGTTATGGACGTTCAACGTCGGCGGAGTCGCGGTCAAATTTCATTGGTGTCCTCCCGGACAGTTCATGATGGGCCGCCCGCCGGAGGAACCGTATCCCGGCGACGAACTTGATTTGACTTGGCTTAAGCTGTACAAAGACGAACTGTATCATCCAGTGATCCTAACAAAAGGATTTTGGATTACCGAAGTCCCCGTTACGCAGGAACTCTATTCTCTGATCATGGGCTACAATCCTTCGGAATGTCAGGGGCCGCGGCGTCCGGCGGGAAACGTAAGCTGGGTCATGGCGCAGGTTTTTCTCGAAGAAATAACGAAACTCGCGCCCAAAGGGAGAGTCTTTCAACTGCCCACGGAGGCGCAATGGGAATACGCGTGCCGGGCGGGCACCACTACCCGTTATAATCTCGGAGACGAACTGAAAGGGGGCGACGCCTCTAACTTTAGTCGCAAAGCTCTTCCGGAAGTCGGCCTGGGTAGGCCGAATCTCTGGGGAATCTACGACATGCACGGATTGATTGAGGAGTGGTGCTCCGACTGGTACAGGAAAAAGTACCTTCTCAGTAAAAAGGATCCGATCGGTCCTAAAGATCCGCCTGCAAAATACCCGACAAAAGTCCTGCGCGGAGGTTATTATCTTTCATCTCCGGCAAGCTGTCGGTCGTGCGCCAGAGAATCTAACAGTCCTACGATAGACTGGCCAGAATTTGGTTTCCGCTTCATTATGGCGCGAGCGGAAAAGACGAAGTGATATTATTTACATAAGTGAGGCGCACGCGGTAGAAATGAACAATGGAGAAAAACTTATTTTTTATCTTGACAATGGTTGGTTAGGAGGGGAAACAGGAGTTTTTACAGAAATACCTAATAATATTTTCAAATAACAGACTTTAGAAAGAAAGCGATGAAAAAGTTTATTGTTCGATTTATATGCGCCGTCGTCTGGATAGGGAGTCTGCTTGCCGTGTCGGGGCTGCTGATAGGTCCTCACAGCGAGCGAATGACCCGCTACCTCGCTTTGAAAAAAACGTTTGAAGAAACGCTTCATCCGATTGAAGACGCATATACGCACGCCGTTTTTGAAAATATCGAAATCAAAGACGCCAGCGACGACGCTTGCGCAAAATTTTTATGTCGGTTTTACGTTTATCAGGACGAGTTAGAAGTTCCCGATTCGCAAAAACTCTCTTCATTTCGTGCCGTCGACTCGTCTATTGGCAAATCAACGCTATACGAACTGTGGAAATTTCCCAAGCTGCAAAAAGTCGTCTTAGAGAATTGCGCCGAAATAGACGACGAATTCATTGCGCCGCTTCGTGAAAAAGGCGTAGAGGTATCGATCATTAACTCCGCCGCCGCGTCAAACGAAAGCGAGGCGGACAATGAATAAACTTTTCTCTTTTAAGTCGTGTTTATTACTCTGGATTGTCGGCGTCGTCTGTCTGACTTTCATCGGCCGGCACGCGTTCGAGGAAGAAAATATCCGCAGCGCGAGACTGAATCGGCTCTTTAACGAACTGGTCGCCGCTCACGGCAACGGTTCTACCGTAAAAGGCCCCCACGCCGGCGGCGGCGCGTTAGGTCGTAACAAATTTGAATGCGTCTCCGTATCGGAAACCGACGACGTATCGTGTTCGCTGTTTCTCTGTCATCTCAGCGTTTTTGAGGAAGAGGTCGTCTTGCCCAGCCAACGCGACGAGAAAGGGATGCGCTGTTTTCACGCGGTTAATTCAGAAGTGGGCGAGCGCGTCGTTCATGAATTGTGCAAATTCGAGAAACTGCGCCATGTTACTTTTGAAA
Source organism: uncultured Planctomycetota bacterium (assembly GCA_902786505.1). Classification (GTDB taxonomy): domain Bacteria; phylum Planctomycetota; class Planctomycetia; order Pirellulales; family Thermoguttaceae; genus RUG369. The sequence goes on from CADACS010000019.1 coordinate 35,644, forward strand.
AATGCCCCGGCATATCAGACCAGACGGTTCAGCCTTTGAAAGATAAAGGGATTGACGTAGCGCTGTTGAACTAGATTCTATTTTAAAACAACGGCGCCGGGAACGTTCGCCAATCTGGACGTCCGCCGCCGTCGCGAGGGGACGGCGGCGGGACTTCTAATACGCGGCGAAGCCCGATCCGCGGCGTCCGCGGGCTATTCTCCGTCGCTGAACGTATTGGGCGTAAACCAGCGCGCTTTATAAAATCTTGCGTCTTTGTAAGTTCCGACGGCCGAATTCTTATCGTCGCCGTAGAAAATCGTTTCCGACCACCATTCGACGACGGCGCGCTGCATGAGGAGCGTCCCTTCGGGCGAAAGGGAGATACTCTTAACTCTCTTCATGGGCGAGACGGAATAGAACTTGTGCGAATTCGGGTCAAAAACGTTAATCCCTACGCCCGTGGTCATGAGCGCGTCGTATCCCGGCGCGGGATAGAGGTCGTGGCCTCCGGCCTGCGTTCCTTCGAGCGGAACGCGAACGGTCTCTTTAAGGTCAGGCTCCTCTTTCGTGCCGACGTACTCGTATCCGACGATCGCGGTATATCCAAGCGCCCACAGCAGACTGCGTTTCGCGTCCCAGACGACGCCGTGCGCGCCGTCGAGCGGGAACTTTTTGAGTACGGGGGTTTCCGCCGTCGCGCCCGTCTCCTCGTATTCTTTCGGCACGGCAAAGAGCGAAACGTACTTGCCGGTACTCGACGCGGCGACAATATTCCCGTCCGGCAGTTTCGCGATCGAGTGCGTATTGCCGCCCGCGTTCCCGTAGAAAAGGACCTTCTTATCCGCGACGCGTATTCTCGCCACGCCGCCGGACGACGCGGCGACGAGAACTTCGCTCAGTCCGCTGCACGGCTTGCATTCGCTTATGTGGCCGAATCGGCTGGCAAAGTTCGGAAGCTCTTTCGCAGGGTCCCATTCCCAGACGACCGACTCCTTCTTATTCCAGTCGGCGCCGCTCTTAAAGATAATCGCTTTGCAGTCGCGCTGCTCCGCCGTCAGGACGTCGCACGAGAACTCGGTCGGAATGTCAATCGGTTTGTCGATTCGCGCTTCGAGCGCGGCGACCAGCTCTTCCGCGCTTTTTAGACCGGCCGCCGAATCGGCGCCGAAAGTAAACGCCCCGCAGAACAACAGAAGGAACGCCGCCGTCGCGCGCGTCCATTTTAATAGCAAATTCATCTCTCCACCCGTCGCATTAAGTTCGCGTTCCGGCCCCGCGGCGCCAAACCGCGCGGAACAACTTGACGCGTTCATTATAACGTCCCGAAAACGCAAATACAATCCCGGCGCGAACGCGGGAAAACCCGCCTTGCGCGACTTGCGGCTCTTTATTATGATGAGCAAGGTTCCCGACGGATCGGGAGCCTATAAAGCAGGGAGCTTAAAAGAGTATGAAAAAACGACGACGGCCGCCGTATCAGCGCCGCGCGCGCGCGCAAGAGAAAATCGAAGACGGACAGGATTCCTTTCTGGACGTCGTGTCGAATCTTGTCGGCATTCTCATTATTCTTGTTATGATCGCGGGCGCGCGCGTTCACAACGCGGCGTCGGAATCGCTCGCGCGCGCCGACGAAAACGCGCAACCGGCCGAAAGCGCCGAGGACGCGCAAACGCGCGCGGAACGCCAGAAGTACGTAGACGCGGTCGACGCGCTCACGAAAGCGCGGCGGAAGCTCGAAGAGACGCGCCAGGAAGCGGAAGAGTTCAACGAGCGGTACGTTGCGGTCGAGCTTCAGGCGGACGTTGCGGAATACGAATACCGGACTCTTTTAGCGGCTTCGGCGCAGATAGAAGCGGAACTCAAAGCGGAAGCGCAGAGGCGCGAAGATTCCGAACAGATCGCGTATGAACTCAAAAGCGAGATCTTTGAGAAAGAAAAGAAGCGCGACGATCTGCTTAAAGAAAAGGACGCGCTCAAAGCGGCGCGGCCGCGCGCGACGACGCTCGAAAATATTCCGACTCCGATCTCGAAGCGCGTGGAAGAGGGCCGCGAATGCTTCTTCCAACTCAAGAACGGCAGACTCGCTTACGTCCCCATTAACGAATGCTCCGAACGTCTGCGCCTTCATCTCAAAAATTTCCGGGGCGACCTTGCGCAAAAGACGTTCGACGAAAAGATCGGGCCGGTCGATAATTTCGATTTTCACTATATCCTCGACGTCGCAACGAGCCGCGACCACGAAGGAACCAGCTATTACGTCGAACTGCGTTACGGCGAATTTACCCCGTTAAACGACCGGATCGGCGAACCGGTCGACGTCGCGCTCGATGGGAGAAATACCGAATTCAGCCGCAAACTGCTCAGACACGATCCCCGGGAAACGACCGTAACCGTTTTCGTCTATCCCGATTCGTTCCAGTATTTGCACGATATTAAAAAACGGCTCTTCTCGCTGAAGTATCAAATGGCGCTCCGGCCGCTGCCGGACGGCGTTCCGATCGCTATCTCTCCGCACGGCACGTCGTCGGCGTCGTACTGACGCGCCTGGTCTGGCCGCAAAAAAAACGCCCGTCGGGAACTCGCCTGACGGGCGTTTTTTTCATTCGCAATCCGGCAATCCGAGGCCGCGGCGGCTATTGAGACTTCTTAACGCGTTTCTTCGACGTATTGACGCGGAAGAGGAGCGAATAGAAGATCGGAACGACGAACAGGGTCAAGACCGTCGCGAAGATAAGCCCGAACATAATGGCGGTCGCCATGGAGTCGAAGAGCGGATCTTTTAGGAGCGGTATCATACCGACGATAACGGTCAGCGCGGCGACGGAAACGGGCCTCATTCTCTCCACGCTCGCGTCGACGATCGCGTCGTACGCGGAAATTCCCTTCTCGAGCTCCTCGTCGATCTGATCCATGAGCACGACGCCGTTTCGCACCATCATTCCCAGCAGGCTCATCGCGCCAATGAGCGCCATGAATCCGAAAGGTTTGCCGAGAGCAAGCATGCCGACCGTAATGCCGATCGCGGCGAGCGGGAACGTCATCATGATAATGAGCGGCTGCCGCAGCCCGTTAAAGAGCGCGACGACGATAACGGCCATTAAAATGAAGGCCAGCGGCGTCTCGCCGACGAGCGCTTTCGTCGCGTCCTGAGAGCGCTCGTACTGACCGCCCCATTCGAGATTATAGCCGGGCGGGAGCTCGATCGATTCCAGTTTCGGGCGCACCCTCGCTAAAAGACCGGACCAGTTGCCCACGATCGGATCGACGCCCACGGTAATCGTCGGAACGCGGTCGCGCCGCGCGATAATACTGCGTTCCCAGCGAATTCCGATCGTATCGGAGACCTGCGAGAGCGGAACCGGCTTAAGACTCCTTCCCCAGACGGGCAGGTTCTTGAGTACTTCGGAATTATTGCGGTCGGACTCGACGGCGCGGAGCATAATGGGGAGATTCTCTTCCCCGTCGGCAAAGTATCCGCACGGAATACCGCGCGTCGCCCATCGGAGCGCAAAGAGGGCCTCGCTGCGCGACACGAGCGCCTGGCGCCCTTTCGGCTGCGAATAGTTCGGGGACCACGTCGGCGTAGGCTGCCGCCAGTCGTCGCGGACAAATTTCGCGTCCGGCTCCTCGCGCAGGATCGCTTTCGCCTGATCCGCGAGTTTGCGGAGGACGTCGGCGTCCGGTCCGCTGAACCGCGCTTCCACTTCCGATTTCGTCGTCGGGCCCATTGCGAACCGCTGCGTGCGGATTTCCGCTTCCGGACAGTTCTTGATCATCCACGCTTCGACGGGATCAATCAGCTGCGAGATGCGGTCGAGCGAGTCGACGTTCACGATAATCTGGGCGTAGCTCGAATCGGCAAGTTCCGGTTCGTACGGGAGATAGAAACGGGGCGGTCCGGCGCCGATAAAACTCGCGACGTTAACGACCCCTTCCTGACTCCCGAGATACTCTTCGACCTTGCGGAGATCGGCGGCGACTTTATTAATCGACGTCCCTTCCGGCTCCCAGAAATCGACCATAAACTGCGTTCGCTGCGCGCGCGGAAAGAAGATCTGAGGAATGCGCTGGAATCCCAGGATCGACGCATAAAGAGCGCCGACGAGAACGAGCAGCGTCAGAATCCGGAAGCGAAGCGCCGTTTCGAGCATATGGCGATAAAGACGGTAGACAGGTCCGCCGTGAGGATCTTTATTCGAGCCGTCCGATTTAACCTTAACGAAAAGATAGTAGACGACCGGCGTCTGCAGCATGGCGACGAACCAGCTGATTATCAGGGAAAAACCGACGACGATAAAGAGCGAGCCCGCGTATTCGCCCGTCATATTCGGGGAGAGATAGATCGGCCAGAACGCGAGCGCGCCGACGATCGTCGCGCCGAGCAGCTGCATGGACGCGCGGCGCGCGCCGTCGACGCACGCCTCTTTGCGTTCCATGCCGCGCTGCATTCGCACGAGAATTAAGTCGCCGACGACCACCGCGTCGTCGACGAGAATACCGAGCGCGACAATGAGGGAGCCGAGCGACGTGCGCTGCAAATCGACGCCAAGTCCCTTTAAGACGCAGAACGTGCCCAGAATGACAATGAGCAGACTGCTCGTAATAATAATCCCGCTCTTCCAGCCCATCGCCAGCATGACGACGACCGTTACAATGATAATCGCCTCGTAGAGGTTCTTTGTAAAGGCGTGAATCGAGACCTGAACGCTGTCCGGCTGGTAGCTGACGTCTTGAACTTCAAACCCGACGGGGAAATCCGCCAGCGCTTCTTTCATCATGGCGCGGACTTCTTCTCCCATTTGGAGAACGTTTCCGTTCGGAATAGGAGAAAGGGCTATTGCGACGGCGCGTTCGCCGTTAATGCGCATAATCTGCGACGGTTCGTCGTTCGAGACGCGGCGCACGGTCGCGACGTCCTTGAGCCGGATCTGGCGCGCGCCGGACCCGCGGACGTCGTCCAGACGCGACGAAAGCCCTTCCAGAGGCGTGTCGTTCACGTACTCGGTCGCAATTCCGATTAGGTCGGCGGACAGTCCGTCGGAAATAAGGAGATTTTCGATCTCTTCGAGCGACTCGAATTTCCCGGTCGGGGAGATGCGGATCTTATTGCCGCCTACCTTCAGGTCTCCGGAGTCGGACGTTAAATTCTGGCTTTGAAGCGCGAGCAGAATATACGCCGGCTGCACGTTGAGCTCGGCCATGCGCGCGCGTGAAATCTCGACTTCGACGCGCTCTTCCGGGAGGCCCCAGAGCTCGACGCGGCGTACCTGATCGACGAGCAGGAGCTTCTTCTGGAGTTCGCGCGCGCGTTTAACGAGTTCGGCGTCGGAGAATCCGTCCGCGGTGAGCGCGAAAACGCAGCCGTACACGTCGCCGAAGTCGTCTTTAACGATAGGAGGGAGCGCCTCGATCGGGAGCGCCGCCTTAATCGTCGACATTTTATTGCGCAGCTCCTGCCACGTCTCCGGCATCGCCTCTTTTTTTGTCTTTTCCGATAAGTCGACAAAGACAATCGAAAGACCCGGTTTAGAGATCGAGCGAACCTGCTTAAGATTCTTAATCTGCTGCGCGGCGCGTTCGACGACGTTCGTTACGCGCTCTTCTATTTCGTCTGCCGACGCGCCCGGACACATCGTCACGACGACCGCCGTCTTAACGGCAAACTCCGGATCCTCGAGTCGGCCGAGCGTGAGATACGACCATATCCCGCCCAAGACGATTAGAAAGACGCAGAAGGAGACGACGCAGCGATGATTTACCGCATATTGGGACAGCATTGTTCTTCCGTTTATACCTTACGAGCGCCGCGGCGCGGCGTTTTCGTCCAAACATTTGTCATATCGATAAAGCCTGAATGCAACGAGCGAAAGAAGCGCGTTTTATTCACTAACCGGCCGGACTTCTTGACCGTCGGTAAGAAAACGCGCGCCCGCCGAGACGATCGTCTCGCCGCCCTTGAGCCCCGAGAGGATTTGCGCCTGATCGTTAATAAAGACGCCGACCTTTACGTTGCGGCGCGAAATTGAATTTGTCGCGGAATCGAAGATCCACACGGAGGAATCCCCGTCGTCGGACCCGTCGCTGAGCGGAACGAGCGCGGACGACGGTACCAAATAGAAGTCGCGCGAATCCTTGAGCGTCATTTTCGCCGTGCCGACCATGCCGATGAGAAGTCCGTCTTCGGGCTTGGCGTCGATTGAAATCGTCGCAAGATAGGAACGGTTCCCTTTTTGAACTGAAGAGGACGTCTGGCGCACCGACGCCGGAAAGACTTTGTCCGGCAGGGTTTCGAACGTGCATTCGATCGACTGAACGTCCCCTTGGCGCGCGACGAGCTCCTCGGAAACGCTCAGTTCCCCTTCGAACGAACAGTCGTCGACGAGCGTCAGAATGGCGACGCCGGGCAGAACCGTTTCGTGATTCTCAAAGAATTTTTCCGAGACGACGCCCGTAAAAGGCGCGAGAAGTTTCGTGTCTTCCAGTTTGTTCTTTGCAAGGTCGCGGTCGAGCATGAGGCCCGCAATCTTCGCTTTGGTCATTTCGATTTCTTCGTCGCGGGAGCCTTTTTGCGCCTTTTCAAGGTTCATTTCCGCCGAGCGTTCGACCGCGACCGCGCTGTCGTATGTCGATTTCGCAAGGTCGTATTGAACTTCGGAGACCGCGCCGTCTTTTTTGAGGCTCTCCATGCGTTCGAACTGGCGTTTCGCCGTTTCAAGCTGAGATTTCGCCGCTTCGAGGGCCGCTTCGAGCGACGAGACGTCTTCGGACCGCGCGCCCGTCTCCATGGCCGAGAGGCCCGCCTGAGCCTCTTCGATCGAGCGTTCCGAACGCGCCACCGCAAGTTCGTAATCGCGAGGATCGAGCGCGGCGACTACGTCGCCCTTATTGAACCGCGTTCCTACGTCGCAATTGAGTTCGACGATTCTGCCGGGCACGCGAAAAGAGAGTTTCGCGGTCTCGCCCCCTTTAACGAAGACGGGAAAAGTACGCGTTTCGGCGAGATTCCCGTCAGGCAGGGTCAAAAGTTGAACGGGGCGCGGAACGGTCGCGGAGACGGGGCTGTCGGCCGGATTGACCGCAACCTCTTTCTTACCGCAGGAAGCAAACGTTAAACATGTCAAAACAAGCGCCGACAAGAAAATTCTCTGAAGCTGCCGCAGTATTACTTTACTCATAATTCAACTTTCGTAACGTCCGAACGCGCCCCGTTCACGGTGAAAAAACGGCGCGCCACGACTAGCGCCCAACTAATTGGCGCCGAAGATTAACGTCTAATTCTAGCAATATTTCAAAATGGGTCAACCGAACCGCGTCTGGCGCGGCGCGAAACGCTCTTGAAAAATGAAGGACGTTTAAGTATGATCGCTTAAATCCATGCGCGCGTCAAAACGCGCCGTTTACACGCTAATCTAAGGAAAAACGGAGAAGGCAGATGACTCCTGTTCCTAACAATCCCATAACGGTCGGGCCCTATCGGTGCGGCGAAGGCGCCGATTTGCTCCTCGTCGCCGGGCCTTGCGTACTCCAGCGCGAAACGTCCCTCGAAATCGCAGTCGCCCTTAAAGAGACGGTCGACCGGCTCCGGGAAGAAGGCGACCGAATCAATCTTGTCTTTAAAGGCTCGTTTGACAAAGCGAATCGCACAAGCGTCGACTCCTGGCGCGGTCTCGGCATGGTCGAGGGATGCAGGCTGCTCGCGGAAATTAAGGAAAAAACCGGGCTGCCCGTCACCACCGACATACACGAGACGGTTCAGGCGGATTACGTCGCCAACTTCGTCGACCTCCTGCAAATTCCCGCGTTTCTCGCGCGCCAGACCGATCTTCTCGCAAGCGCCGCCAAGACGGGCAAGCCGGTCCACGTTAAAAAAGGGCAGTTCATGGCGCCCGGCGATATGGCGTTTGTCGTCGCGAAACTCGCCGCGTTCGGATGCCGGCAGGTAATCCTGGGCGAACGGGGAACCTTCTTTGGGTACGGCGCTCTGGTCAACGATTTTCGGTCGCTCGTCGTTATGCGCAATCTTGGCGTTCCGGTCCTCTTCGACGCGACGCACAGCGTACAGCAGCCGAGCGCCGCGGACGGCCGATCCGGTGGAAAACGGGAATTTGTCGCGCCGCTCGCGTGCGCGGCCGCGGCCGTCGGAATCGACGCGCTCTTTCTCGAAACGCACTTTGATCCTGAGCAGTCGCCCAGCGACGGCCCCAATATGCTCCCTCTCGATCAGGTCGGGCCGCTCCTTAAAAAGGTCTGCCGCATCAGGCGCGCAATAGCCCAATAGCGGCCGCCGGCGCGCGTTCAAAAACGGCGCGACGGTTTAACGGCGTCGGAATGTCAAATAAAAAACCGCCAAGCGTCTTGTGAACGATTGGCGGTCTTTTTTTCGTTGCTCAATCAGGGTCGGACGTCGGAAACGGGTTGTTGGAATCCAACGCCCAGCCTAGATTGCCGAGTTCGTTAAAACTCAGTTGCAAGCCGGAGCGACCGGAGCGCAAGCAGCCGGAGCGCAAGGAGCCGGCGCGGCGCATTCAGCGACCGGAGCGCAGGCAGCCGGAGCGCAAGCGGCGATGCAAGGACGAGCGAAGCAGGCCTTGAGGCGCTGGAACGGCTTGATGCAGCAGGAAACTTTAACGCAGGGCTCGCAAGCCGGCGCGCAAGCGGGAGCGGCTTCGCAAGCGGGAGCGCACGGGGCCGGAGCCGGAGCTTCGCACGCGGGAGCGCACGGGGCCGGAGCCGGAGCTTCACAAGCGGGAGCGCACGGAGCCGGAGCGGCTTCGCAAGCCGGCGCGCAAACGGGCGCGCAGCAGCAGGGCTTCAGGGAAGCGATACGAGCGCAAACGGAAGCTTTCGCATTCTTGACGGCGCAGAAGGCTTCGCCAGCGATACCTTTAATGGCGGCGCAAGGACGAATGCAAGGAATGCAGATCGAAGGAGCGCAGACGGGCGCGCAGGACGGAGCCGGCGCGGCGCAGGTAGCGACAGGCGCGCAAGCAGCCGGCGCACACGGAGCCGGAGCGCAATCCTGAGCGAAAACGTTAGCAGCGGCAACGAGGACCGCGACCAAGGAAAGGAACATCGATTTCATGTGAATTCTCCATAAAACGGACTGGTAAGTTGGCTGAAAGCCACACACACTTATATTCGGTTGTAATCGGCGTCGAGCCGGTTAACATTTAGCTGTTTTTTGCAAAATTTTTATTTTGCGCGCCTGACGCATCTTAACAGGGGGGCTCCCTGACTCGACGCGCAAGGAGAAGCGCGGTTCTTTCGCGTCTGACGTCTATCCGACTGGCGCGCGCTCCGAAGAGCCGGCGTCGGTCTCAAAACAGCCGCCAAGGTCCAACCTTGACCTCGTAAACAATTCTAATTCGGCGAACCCAAAATTTCAAGCCGCAAATGGGCTATTTCGGCAACTTCGGGCAATACTCGCACGTTAAAACCCGATCGTTCGATACAATCCAAAAGCCATTCTTTCTTAACTGCTTTCCGCGCTGCGGCAAAAAACAAAAAACGAAAGTTTTCCGATTGTTCCGAACGGATCCAGATCTGCGGACAATGCGTTTTATACCCGTTTTCACGGGCTAAAACGCCCCGAAGTTCCGGCTCGCGACTCTTCTTCAACGCGCGTTTTATCTCTAACCCGTTAAATATCAATCTTTATCCGGATCGGAGTTCCGCGCGTTCGGCTTGTTTCCGTAGCTGCGGCGCGGTATATTAAGGAGAACCCTTTACCGCGCCTAACTTCGTAAACTCTATTGTTAAATAGCTTACCGCGAAACCGCCTCGACTTGGAAACGATCCGAAGACCGCGCCCCGTTTGGGCTGACGCCGGCAAAAGCCGTTCCGCCGAATCCAGCGGGAGATTCGCCCGGAGGCTTGTCCCTCGCTTTCAGAAACAATAATCGTCTTATCGCGGGCGTCCATCGCTCCTTTTTACCGCAAAAAACGGAGTAATTTCGAAACGCGCAGTTCTACTTTCGGCGTCCTTTGCAAAGTCGTTTTATTTGTTACTTCGTTGAAAATTGGGCCGTTTTTTTTCTCATTTTGGGGCGATTTCGGATTGACGCCCGTTTTTAAATTCAGACGAATTTCCAATCTCTTTAAAATCGGCAGTTAGCGCAAAAGAACGCCGTCCGTTCCCCGCCGCGCTCTTCTTTCCGCCCCTTGGCGCCGCGCCGGATCGAAGCGCGAACGGCACGCGCTCAGCCGCGCCAAACGGGCTCGCGGACGCTCCGGCGAAGAAAACGCCCCTCTTTCTATATTGCGCGCGAATCCTTCCCGGCTCGTCTTCCCGACTCCTCTTCCCGACTCCTCTTCCCGACTCCTCTTCCCGACTCCTCTTCCCGACTCCTCTTCCCGACTCCTCTTCCCGACTCC
>CADACS010000020.1 GCA_902786505.1 uncultured Planctomycetota bacterium
TCCGTACTTCGGAGCGAAAAAAGGAACCTTTTCGCTCTCGACGCTTGCGAATTTGGGCGTTTCGCTCATTTTCTTTTTTTACGGTCTGCGCCTCAACTGGGAAAAGATCCGAATCGGTCTTTCTAATATGAGGATGCACGCCGTCGTCATGACGTCGACCTTTCTCCTCTTCCCGATTCTTGTTCTCGCCGTCATGTCGGTCTCGGGCGTCACGCCCACCCATAAAGACGTGCTTGCGCTCCAAGCTCGCGCGGAATCTGGGAGCGTTGAAACGGCCGCGCAAACGTCAGCCTCCGCGTCTGGCGAAAACGCCGCCGAAAGCGTCGAGGCGCAGTCGATCAGGACGGGCATTTGGCTCGGAATCTTCTTTCTCGCGGCGCTGCCCTCGACCGTTTCCTCGTCCGTCGTTATGACGAATATCGCGCGCGGCAACGTCCCCGCGGCTATTTTTGACGCGAGTATCTCCAGCCTGATCGGCGTATTTCTCACCCCCCTCTGGATGCGGCTCTTTATCGACTCTTCCTCCGGCGGCCGGGACCTCGGACCTGTGCTCGTCTCCCTCATAATTCAGGTCGTCGCGCCAGTTTGTCTCGGAGTCTTTGCCAACCGCTACTGGGGGGAATTTTCGCGGCGCAACAGCGCGCTCTTGCGTAAGTTTGATCAAAGTACGATCGTCCTAATCGTCTACGTCTCCTTCTGCAGTTCGTTCGCCGAAAAGATGTTCGACGGGCTGTCTGCCGCGGCGCTCTTCTGGCTGACCGTCGGAATGGTCGCGCTCTTCTTCACAGTCTTCTTTATTATTCTGATCGTCTGTAGAGCGCTGCGTTTCAACCGTGAAGACACGATCGCGACTCTCTTCTGCGGATCGAAAAAATCGCTCGTGCACGGAGCCGCTATGTCGCGCGTTATTCTGAGCGCGCCTAAGATGGCGGGGATACTCATCTTGCCGACAATGATCTATCACGCAATGCAGTTAATTGTCGTGAGTATTATCGCGCAAAGATTCGCCAAAGACGCGGAGAAAAAAGAAATAACCCAAGAGGAATAACGAAAAGCAAAAAGGAGGAAAAGAAAACGCGCGCGCCCTTTTCCTCCCCTAAAAGATTCGACAAAAACCGGGCGGCTACCGTTCGTCCTTCTGTTTCTTCGCCTCGTCCGCAAGCCGGTCGAGTTCGTCCATTGTGAACCGCGTCTCAACTACGGAATGCTTATTCTCGTCGTCTTTGTACTTAATATAGGTCAACGCAACGACCGTCTTGTCTTTTAGTATCGCGACGCTCGGATAACCGCAGTCGCCGACGTTCGGTTTCGCGTAGGAATGAAGGAGTTTAACGCGGTAATCGCCCGGCTGCGAATTCTTAATGTCCTCGTAGGAACCGACCCAACCGACAAAATGTCCTCGGGTCTCGCTCCCGATCGCCTGATCTCGGAACGCGATAAAGAGCCGAGCGTTATCGACGTAAACTCCCATATGCCGGTCGCCGGTCAGTTCCCAACTTGTATCCTTCGGAGTCGACCACGTCTGGCCGTGATCCTCGCTGAACATTACCATACTCCGCCCCTTGTGCCGGTTCTCGCGCATAAGGCAGCAGATTTCTTTAGAATCCGGAGACCAGAACGCGAATGGTTCGCAAAGGTCTTTCTCTTCAACGGTCCCGACCGTGCGCGGTTCCGACCAAGTAAATCCGGCGTCGTCCGTCTCAGATATCACGACTTCTAAACGTCCCTTCTCAGGCGGTTCCCTATTGAGTATTTTCCCATTGGCGGCTCGACGGTGATGGTAGAATCCGATATACTTTCCGTCCTGAACGCCGGGATTCTTAGGAACAATCGAACTGAACGCCATGACGTTGGCAAAACCAAGCGGCGCCAATTCTTCCCACGTCTCGCCCCCGTCCCCGCTCACAATACGCGCCATCCAGGGCTGCGACGTAAAAACCCAATGCCACGCTTTTCCGTTCGCGTCGACCAGTCGGTAAATACTCGGACAGTTGATATGCGTCTGAAACACGTCGGGCGCGTTCTTATCAAGCCGCGTCCACGTCAGTCCTCCGTCGACGCTCTTCGCGATCGGGCCGGCGTGACCGCCGTGGTTAACGCACCAGACCACGAGCATCGAATCGTCCGGATTCTTTACAAGGTACGGATGCCCCTGATAGACGTCGGGCGTTCCCGCCGCGATCACGACCTGACGCGCCGCGTCTTGAGAAATATCGACCGTGGGAACGGCCCCTTGCGCATTAACGCGAGCCGAAGAAAGAAAAACGGCGCAGACAGCGGCGGCGCAGCCAAATACAAATCGAAAAAAGCTCGACGGCGTCACGACAAACTCCTTACGTAAAACATGAACCCAAAAGCGCTCCTCTTAACGGAGAGTTCTCCCTTCATTATTTACAGTTCGCGAGTCAAGTCAATAAAAAAATAAAAACGCGCGGCCAATTCGACGAATCCGGCCGCGCGTTCGTTAACTGAATACGCCTGCGACTGCAAGCTTAGTTCTTCCACTTCTGGAACGCTTCGCTCGCGAAACGCAGAGTCTCTTCTTCCTCGGGCGTGAGGCTCTCTTTCCCAGAACGGTTGTATTTAAGTAAGATACGGTCGACTTCCTTCTCCAGCGACTCTCTGTCCCACTCTTTCGCCTTCCCTTTACGGTCAAAATCGGAACGGACCGTGATATTGACGCGCTTGGCGCCGTCGTCTCTCGGAGAGTCGCTCCGATCAAAGAATCCGCCGGCCTTATTCCGGGAGTTCTTTTTCGAAAACAGTTTTGTAAACTGAATTCCCGTAAAGAAATAGAAAAGCGCGAACGCCGAACCGGCAAGATGGACGTCGTGCGCGATACTGTCGCCGCCGTGACTCGCGCCAAACGCGTCGTAAACGATATACAAAACGCCGAGCAGCCAAACAGGAAGCGGAATAACGCCATAAAGCAACACAATATTCCGCGGGAACTTGCAAGCAAAGAGCACGACCACGGCGGCGATCCCGCCAGACGCTCCAATTGCAATTGCGCGCGCGTCGACGTGCAGGACGTTCCAAACAATGCCGGCGAAAATAATCGAACCGAGATAGAATATCAAAAACTCTTTCCGACCGTAAAGCCGTTCAAGAGGCGGTCCGAAAAAGAAAAGCGTGAGCATATTGCAGAAAATGTGCATAAACCCGGACGAGTCGTGCACAAATCCGTATGTGAGACAGCGGTACCACTGCGACGGTTGATCCGCGACAGAACCGGCAAGACACATATATCGCGTCAGCGCGCCGCCCGTACTGTGATCTAAAAGAAAAATCGCAACGTTCGCGATGATAATGAGCGCCGTTATCGATCTGTGACGACGGACGCGTCTTTCCTTCGCGTACGAATCCTCTTGAAAATAATCTCTATCCGCTAAACCCATCTCTATTCCAATTTTAATTCGACGTTCGCAAACGTCTGATTCCGCGTTGGGAAAACGCTTATTTGAAACTGGGAAAAACGTCCGGCATGAACGAAGAACGAACCTCGCGCGGCGGGTAAAAAACGTATCTTCTCAACAATCACGCCTCCCATTATATACGCTTTACATGAAACAAGAAGCGACCGTGTTCTCTTTTTCCCAGCCGTTAAAAGCATACAAACCGCGAAAGTCAGAAAAAACGGCGCTAATAAAATAGTCCGCTTTTTCGTTTTTACAAAAAAGAGGCTTGAAATTAGCGCGCTTTAGGCGATAATGAGGAAGATTGTTTTGGCGCTTCGGCGCGTCAGTACCAGACTCGAATACGTTTCTTAGAAGAAAGACGCTTTAAAGTGAACTTTCTTTCGGCGCGTCAGCCGCGCGGAGCGACGGTCGTTTTCGGCGTCGTTGGCGGAGTCGGCTCGGGCAAGAGTTTTACAACGGCGGAATTTGTCGCGCAGGGCGCGGCGCGGTTCGACGCCGACGAGCAGGCTCGCGCTCTTTACGACGATCCCGACGTCCTCGCCCTTTTGAAGAAACGCTGGCCAGACGCCGTCGATTCCCAAAACGGCGTCGATCGGGTTGCAGTTGCACAAATCGTGTTCGCGCCAACTGAACGCGGACGTCGCGAACTGGCTTTTTTGAACGGGGTTTTTCATCCGCGAATTCTCCAGAAATATCGCGTTTGGTTGGAAAATGAACGCGCAAATCGGCGTGAGTTTGTCGTCCTGGACGCCCCTCTTCTCATAGAGGTCGGATGGGACCGATATGTCGATTACCTCGTCTTTGTAGACGCGTCCGAACAGACTCGGCGAAGACGTACGCAAGCCCGCGGCTGGAGCGGCCTCGAATTTAAACGCCGTGAAGCGCGGCAGACTCCCATCGAAGTCAAACGCGCGCGAGCCGATTTTATCGTGAACGCGGATCAAGACGATTCGCAAATGGCTCGGCAAGTCGCGCAAATACTTGACGCGGTTCGTAGCTCGCGCGGCGAATGAAAGCGGCGCGGCCGCAAACGTCAGACTTGTTCGCCGCCGATCGCTTAGTTTGGCGGTCGATTACGGTTTTACTTCCCTTTAGGATTAACACGCGAAAGAGGCGTTTTTTAAGATACAAGAATGCGACGCGTACTTCTCGCGCGCAGACGCCCGCGCTCCCCGCGCAAGGCGTTCCTCCCGACAATGTTAGCGGCGTCTTAACTTTTTCCCGCCTATGAAATGTTGACGCCTCGCTTCCTTACTTTTTGTATGTTTTAACCTTTTCGGACCATTGAGTCCTGTACGTCGAACTTTTGACGATGGAGTTCATAATGAGTTTTAACGATTCCGAAGATACCTCGTCCCACCGCTATAACGAGGATTCAAGCGAGTTTTCTGGCGCCCCGGACGGCGACGGCAAAGAATATCCTGGCGCCAACGAGCGCGACGGCAAAAGCGATTCAAAGGGCGCCGTAAGAGACTCTTGGGCCAAAATTGCCGACGAGCTCGACGCGGCCGAGGCTCCCGACGCAGGCTGGAACGTCTCTCGCCCCGCCATGCGCGACATGAATCGAACCGCCGACCAAGCCGCCGACGTCGACGCCGAAAACGCGTCTCCACAAGCCGACGGCTCGCGAACTCGCGAGTTTTATGGACGCCGACCTCGCACTTATGGGGAAACGGCAAAGCTCGACGAAGACTACGACGCCCGCGCCAGAAACCGTGTGCGCACCGTCTGGAACCAAGGCGACTGGACCGCCGACGGGGGCGACTATCAGGATCGCGAGTCCGGATTCGGCAGTCGGAACTACGATCGCCGTCAGAACGAAGGCTACGCGCGCGACCGAAGTTATAACGGCTACCGCGGTCCCCGACCCGACGGTTTCCAGCGGGACGGTCGCGATTTCAATCGCCCCAACAATCTTCAGACCTATCGTCAGAATCGCTACAGGACCGACGGAAACGACTACCGCCAGAATCCCGGCGACGACTATCGCGACGGCGGATACGGTTCGCCGCGCCATGATAACGGATTCCGCCCCAATCGGAACTATCAGGGCGACCCGCGTCGGCAAGGTTATTCCGATCGCGGCCAGAACCGCTATAACGACCGTCATGCGCCGAACGACTATCAGCAGCGCGGCGGACGGCCGGGCGGCTACCGCGGACAGGGCCAAGGCGAAGACTACCGTAACGGAACGGGCGGCTACGGGCGCGGTTACGGCAGAAACGATTACGGATACAACGGTTGGCGCAAAAACGAATACGGAGGGTACAACAACTCGCCCGACGTGCGCCGTAAGCGGCCGCGCCGTGAATCTCTTGAACCGACCATCGGAGCGCTCGGCAAACGCGGAGAGCCTCTCTCTCTCGCCGAAGAGATCGCCATGAAGCGGTACAAGAAATCTAATTTGGATAAGTTCGGCGGCGCCCCGGCCCGAGACGGCGCGAATCTCGGTTCGACGGAAGACCGGCGGCAAGGCGACGAAGAGCGTCGCGAGGCCGTTTCGTACGGCGATCGCACGCCCCTCGAAATCGTCGAACTAGAAAATATGTCGATGCAGGAACTAGTCGAGGAAGCGCGCAAGCAAAACCTCGAAACGATCGACGGCGAACGCCGACGCGATTTAGTCGTGCGCGTCCTGCGCGCGAGACTTCTCAAGAACGGTCTCATGTTCGGCGAAGGCACGCTTGAGATACTTCCCGACGAATTCGGATTCCTTCGCAGTCTGAACGCCAGTTACCTTTCCTGCCCCGACGACATCTACATCTCCCCGAGTCAAATTCGCAGGTTTGGCCTGCGCAATGGGCTTACGATCTCGGGTCAAATCCGTCCGCCTAAGGAACGGGAACGCTATTTCGCCCTTCTCCGCGTCGAGTCGATTAACGGAGAAGATCCGAACGTCTTGGCGACAAAACCGTTCTTCGACAACCTCACCGTCGCGGTTCCGACGAAGCAAATTAAATTTATCGCGGCGGAGTCCGACGAAAATCAAAACGCCGAAGAAAATCCGGAGTCGGAACAGGAACAAAAAAGCGCGACGCCCGCGAATATGCGCGCCATCGAATTAATCGCGCCCATCGCGTTCGGCCAACGCGCGCTTATTATCACTCCCGAAGGCGTCGACAATCGAGATTTCTACAAGGAACTTATTAACTCGATTCTAGACAATAATCCGGAAGCGTACGTCTTGACGCTTCTCCTCAATAAGCGTCCGGAAGACGTGGACGGAGCGAAACGCGAACTGGAAAAGGCGCGCTGCGAAGTGGTCGGTTCGACCGTCGACGAAGCGCCGATTAGACATATGCAGATCGCCGAGATCACCTTTGAAAAGGCTAAACGTCTCGTCGAGTACGGGCAAGACGTCGTTCTTTTCGTCGATTCTCTCGTTCATTTGGCGCGAGCTTGGAACACGGAATTCGCGTCCGCAAATATGATGAACGGCGAAGTTTTGGATCCTGTTTCGATTCAGCATCCGAAGAAACTCTTCGGCGCCGCGCGCGCCGTAGAAGGCGGGGGATCGCTGACCGTTATTGGCGTCGCCGGCGTCGAAGAGGGAAATCAGTTCGACCAGATGGCGCTGAGCGAATTCCGCAGTATCGCCAACGGCGAACTCATTCTCGATCAGGAACTTATCAAGTCAAACGCCGATCTCTCGATCAATATTCCGCAGAGCTTTTCGCGAGATTCCAAAAACTACTTGGAGGAAGGCGAATACGCCAAAATAAACGCGCTGCGTAAACGCCTCGAAGATCTTGATTCAGCGCAAGCCGCCGCGGAACTTGCCGAGAAGATTAAAGGCGCGGACACAAACCGCTCGCTTCTCGACGGCTTCGACTCCTGAAACTCGGCTCAACGCTGAAAAGTAAGGCGTTTGCACATTTTAGAACCCATCCGACCGGAGAACGGCGCGTTCTCGCGAGATTTTAAGAGAACTTTTCCGCTCTCCCGGCGTTAGACATAAGAAAAAGGGATCGTCTCATGACAGAATACGAAGGATTCCCCTGCGCGCCCGGCGACGTTGGAAAAATCGCCATTGTCGTTTCCAAGTTTAACAGAACAATTACCGACCGTCTGCTCGAAGGCGCGCTCGCGAAATTGCGGCAGTATATGGTTTCAGAAGACCAGATTACCGTAGTGCGCGTACCCGGCGCGTTTGAACTGCCGACTCTCGCGCAGCGGTTCGCGTCCGACGAAGAATACGCCGCGGTAATATGCCTCGGATGCGTCATTAAAGGGGAAACGCGGCACGACGAATACATCAACAGCGCAGTAAGCGCTGAATTGGCGAGAATCGGTTCGGAATACTGTCTGCCCGTCATTTTCGGCGTCCTTACCTGCGACACGGTCCAGCAGGCGGAAGCGCGAAGCGGCGTTGAAGAGGTCGGAAAAGACAAAACGTTGGGCGAACAGCCCGGCAATAAAGGCGCGGAGGCTGCGGAAGCCGCGCTCGAAATGCTCGACCTGCTCGGCAAACTGCCCGAGCTGTACGATCCGGAAGAAGACGAAAAGGAATTCTCGTCCCTATCGCGCAATAGCGATCGGTACGTTCGCGGCGATTTTGAAACGGTCGACGTCGATCCCGATTCCCTCGAAGAAATCGACGACGAAGACGACGAAGACGGCGAGCCTTGGTTCGTTCACGGCGGCAAATTCGGATCGAAGGAGCCGTTCGGCCGTCAGGAAGGAAAAGGACGGTCGGGCAAGAGCCAGTTTAAGGGAAACGAAGATCGCCGGGAACAGAAAGGGCGTCCGTTCGACAAGTCCAAATCCCATAAACAGTCAGGTCACGACAAGAAGCATGAGAAGGACGGCGGAAACCGCGGCCGGAAATAAAAGAACTCTCCTTCGGCATGGCTTACACGCCGAGTATTTCACTCGGCGGGATCGCCGGCTTTAATGCAAAGGCGTCCCGTCCCTTGCCTTTAATCCCTGCCCCCATTTGACGGCGCGAAAATGACAGACTCGAAAAAAAAGAAAAGTAAGGCGCAAACAATCGGGCGAACCGTAGCGTTCCAAACGCTCTATCAGGAAGAACTTAATCCTTCTTCTCCCGCGGACGTTCCGTTCGACGCTATGTGGGACGAGCTCTTCGCCCAATACTGCGAAGAGGCGGAAGTCGCTCCTTCCGACGAGCAGCGCGCCGCCGCGTTTAATTTCGGTCGAAACCTCTTTTTAGGCGTTATCGACCGTCGCTGCGATATCGACGCCGCGCTCAACAACGCCTTTGACAATAGAACCCTCAAGCATACGACTCCCGTCGACCGCAGTATTTTGCGGCTCGCCGCATACGAGATGCTTTACGTCAAGACGCCGAGAGCGATTGTCATTTCCGAAGCGCTCGAACTTGGAAAGAAATTCGGCGACAAAAACTCGCGCGCTTTTTTAAACGGCGTGCTCGATCAGATCGGCAAACAGGACTGACAGCGCCCAGCGCGAGAATACGTTTCAACAGAATTAACGGCGGCACAAGAGGTTACCATGGGGTTTCTGGATAAGATAAAAAAAGGACTGAACCGGACCGTTCAAGCCTTACAGACCGACGTTCGCGACCTTTTCAAATCGGACGGACGGCTCGTCGACGCGGATTTTATAAACGAGCTCTTTGAAACTCTTGTGCGAACCGACATGGGCGTGGAAGTCGCGCGCGAAGTCGCCGACGATATTCACGAACAGTTCCGGGGACGCGTCGTTAAAAAAGACGACGTCCTCAACGTCGTTAAGACTAAGCTCAAAGCGCTCATGGCGCAAGACGATCCGCCTATTCGTTTCGCTCAGTCGGGTCCGACCGTCGTGCTCTTCTGCGGCGTGAACGGCTGCGGCAAAACGACCAGCATTGCCAAGCTCGCCAAGGCCATGACCGACGCGGGCAATCGGCTCGTTCTCGGCGCCGCGGACACGTTCCGCGCCGCCGCGGTCGATCAGCTCAAAATATGGGCGGGTCGGCTTGGCGTCGAAATCGTAACAGGGCCTCCTCAGAGCGATCCGGCAAGCGTCGCGCACAAAGCGGTCGCTAAAGCGATTGAACTTGACGCGGATTTGTGTATCATCGATACGGCGGGTAGGCTTCAAACGCAAAAGAACCTCATGAACGAGCTCGAGAAGATCAAGCGCGTCGTCGCCAAACAGATTCCGGACGCGCCGCACGAAACGTTCCTTGTTCTTGACGCCACGACGGGTCAAAACGGGCTCAGTCAAGCCAAGAAATTCACCGAAGCGGTCGCGTGTACGGGCGTTATTCTCTCGAAGCTCGACGGAACGGCCAAGGGGGGCGCGGCCGTCGCGATTCGGAGAAAAGTCGGACTGCCCGTCAAGTACGTTGGACTCGGAGAATCGGAAACGGATTTCGCCGTGTTCGATCCCGACGAATTTGTCGAAGCCATGTTTGCCTAATCGGCGCTCCGCTCGTGTTCACGCCCGCTAGCAAGACGCGGCGAAGAGAACGGCGGCAAGAAGGATCGAGTCCAAAAGACTTCATAGGGAATCTAATGCAATGAGTTTCGTCATTTCGCTTGTCCTTGCGTGCACGACTCTTCTCGCGACGTTCATGTTGCAGTTGTGCGACGATTCGCCGAAGTCTAACGGTTCGCTCATTAGCGCGATTTCCTTCTTTGCGATTCTCAGCGCGCTCTACTTCGTCGACTATAAAAAGAAATTTTCACTCTCGCGCACGTGGACAAACGTTTTACTCATTGTCGTTGTGTGCGCGCAGTTTGGGACTCTAATTCAGTCGCGCAACGACTTTTTGGCGTTCTCTATCGCCAACGTCCTGTCGTCGCTGCAAATCGTTCTCTTTTTCCAGCGAAAGACGCTCAGAAAATCATATCAAATATTGACGATTTCATTCGTTGAAATCGCCGTCGGATGCGTATTTCAGCGCAGCGCGCTCTTCGTCGCAACGCTCCCGGTCTACGCGACGTTCGCGTTCGTTACCCTTGCTCTCCTCTTTATGTGGGGCGAACGAAAATTCTACGCCGAACGCGTCGTCGCAAAGAATCGCTTTTCCGGAAATAAAACGCTCGACCTCTTTACCGCGGAAGAAAAAAACTCGCCTAACGAAAAAGAATCGACCGACGTCATCGACAGCGGAGGAGCCTATCGATACGGAAAAAGCGCAGCCCTCACCGACGATGCGCGATTCTTCAGACGACGCGCGATTAAGCCGATTAACTTTAACTTTGAATTTTTCCGGCGGTTTGTCGTCGGCTCGCTCGGAGCCTGTCTCTTTGCGGGCGTATTCTTTTGTCTCTTCCCAAGGTGGGATCAAATTGGATTTGGACAAATTCAGTTTGACCCAGTCAGTTGGCAAAACACAAGAGGCGGTAAAACGACGCGCACCGGATTCAAACCGTCGATCGAACTCGGCGATCTCGGTCCCGCCGTAGATTCGCATGAGCCCGTTATGAACGTCGCCGTTAAGGATTTGCTTGATCCCAAGACGAAGCAGCCTCTCGACGTCTACTCGCCCGTTTATTTCAGAGGACTGGCGCTCGCGAATTACAGCGACGGTGTGTGGAGCAATGTACAGACGCGCAATATCTATTCCAATGCGCAGGACTTATGCGACGCGATCAGAAAAACGTCGATTACAGATCCGGAATCCGTTATTTCCGCGGAAGTTATTGACGCGGACGAAGTTAACGACGAAATTCAATTCATTCCAAGGCCGTCAAACCGTGAGCCGCGACGCGGAAACGGCAATCCGCCGCGTCCTGAGCCGTTTGGAGGTCCGAACAGAGGACCGGACTTTTACAACGTCCCCGAGAGGGTGGAAAGGCGATCTAACGGGTACTTCTCTAAAACGCCCGTCTTCCACCAGCCGCCCGCCGCGTTGCCGATTGGGTTAGGGCCGGGCGTTTCCGATTGGTCGGATCCGCAAATTGAAGAAGGACTGATTGACTTCGCAGAAAAATACAGGGACACGGTCCAGTACGATCTCCGGTCCCAACTCCTCAGTATGCAGATCAATCTGCATCGGCTTGACACGCCGCTCGTCTTTACGACCTATCCGTCCTTCATTGTCAAGACGTCGGTTCCCCTCGGGACCAATCAAAGTTTAGGCGTTCAAATGAACGTCGACCCGAGAGAACGCCGGCCAATGAACGAGTTCTGGTTCCTAACGACCGCTTTTCGCGACGGCCGTCAGATGGAAATCACGCCAAACCAAGAGCGCGTATACGGTTACCTTGATCAATATCTCGCAATAGACGAAACCAAGTTCCCCGGGCTTATTGCGACGGCGAAACGTTGGGACGACGAATCGAAGATTCCGAAAGACGATTTCGTCTCCCGTGCAAGAAATATCGTTTCGCATCTGCGCGATCTCGGCGAATATAGATACAACCGAACGGGCGTGCTGCGCAATCAGGAAATCGACCCGCTTGAAGACTTTGTTCTCGAACACAAAGAAGGCCATTGCGAATACTTCGCGGGCGCGCTTACCCTTCTCCTGCGCGCGATCGGGATACCCGCGCGCGTCGTCGTCGGATACGCCTGTTACCCGACGGAAAACGGAGCCTCAATGATCGTGCGTCAGTCGGACGCGCATTCGTGGGTCGAGGCGTTTATTCCCTCCGAAAAATTGCCGACGAAAGAATCCCCGTCCGCGTTTCTTTATCCCGGAGCGAATTACCAAAACGAAACGGAAACGTTTCTCCCCAAAAGAACGGAGGCGTGGACTCAGGACGGCGCGTGGCTCCGCCTCGACGCAACCCCTTCCGCCGACCGCGACGCGGAGCGTCCAAACGCCGTCGCGCTCGGAGTTTATAACTGGTCCTATTATATAAAATCTCTGGGGAACGACTTCATTCTCAACTTCAACGGCGCGCGGCAGATGCAAAACATCTACCGCCCGATCGTCAACCTTTGGAAAAGCGTTATTTCTGGAATCAAGCAGTTAACGAACAACTTTAGTTTCGTTAAAGATATCGTTAAGTCTTCCGTAGAGACGGTCAAGAGTTTTCTGCTCGGCGAATGGACGTCGGAAGTTATCGTTCGATTCTTTTTCCTGATCTCGGGACTCGCGCTGGTTCTATACGTCCTTTTGGGGCCGTTGGAAAAGATTATCGGTCGGTTAAAGCGTTCTATTAAAGGCGTTCAAGATTTAAAGCGAAAACGCGACGCGCTCAAAAACCGCGACGAGATTTCCGCCGAACTGTACAGACGCCTCCAAGCCAGCTTGGAGCTGCGACATAAAACGCGGCGTGAAATCGGCGAGACCCCGCGCGAATTTGTAAAACGTTGTTTCCGCTTAGAAGACGAACAGATTAAGGCGCAGACTGAGCCGCCGGAACCCGCGTCCGCCGACGGTCCCCAAGTAACTTCGCCCCAAAACCGCGAAAAGATTTTGCAGCTGGTCGAGCGATATTACAGCGCGCAATACGGCGGCGCCTTTATGACGCCGGAAGAGTCGACGCGCTGGTCGGATACGCTCGCGCTCGCGTAACGCGCAAATCGCGTCGCAACGAAAAACGCCGGAAAGAAGGACTCTTTCCGGCGTGCGTTTTTTATCGCAAGACTCGCGGCGCGCTTGACGTTACCGCCCGGCGCGTTCAAGCGCTTTTCGAAACGCGGCGGCTAATCCGTCGCGGTCGAGCCCGACCTCGCTAAGCTGCTCCTCCCGCGTCGCATGATCGATATATCGGTCCGGCGCCCCTGCGCGAACGAGCGCGCGCGTATTAAGTCCCTCGTCGTTCGCGGCCTCCAACGCGGCGGAGCCGAATCCCCCGCTGAGCATATTCTCTTCCACGGCGACGAGCGGCTTCCCGTCCCGCAAAGGCTGCAATATGACGTCGGAATCAAACGGCTTGACGAAACGCGCGTTAATCACTCCGACGTCAAGCTTTCTGCCCGACGCGTCCCCATGATTCGCCCACTCCTCGGCAAGTTCAAGCGCCGTTTGAAGCAATCCGCCCCCGCAAACCGCGAACGCGCCGTCGGAACCGCGCCGAAGCGTCTCCGCTTTGCCCAGTTCAAAGGGCGCTCGCGGTCTCTCAATGCGGCTCGTTGTCGCTTTCGGATAGCGAATAGCGGTCGGGCTCTCGCGGCGCAGCGCAAATTCAAACGCGTCTTCGACGTCGGACGCGTCGCCCGGCGCGACGACCGCCATATTCGGAAACGGCCGCAGATAACTTAAGTCGAACACGCCATGGTGCGTCGCGCCGTCCGCGCCGACCAAGCCCGCTCGGTCAAGCGCGAAAACGACCGGCAAATTCTGAAGGGAAATCTCTTGGAAAAGATGATCGTACGCTCGCTGTAAAAAGCCGCTGTAAATATCGACAATCGGGCGCATACCGGCTTTTGCGAGACCGGCGGCAAAGTTTACCGCGTGCGCCTCGCAAATCCCAACGTCGAAAAAGCGATCGGGAAAATCGGCGCGCGCCTGCTCCAGCATATTCCCCTGCGTCATCGCGGCGACAATAACGCAAACGCGCGGATCCTTCTGAAGCGATTGATATATCGCCTTTTGCGCCCAGTAAGTAAACGCCGCTTTTCCGTCCTTCAGAACGGAGTCCGACGGCTTGGAATTAGCGCTCAGTTCCAGATCGGCGCCGTCGGAAGTCGTTCGCGGCACGCCGACGACAGACGCCATACGCCGTCCCGTAATATTCTCTTCTTTCGAGCGGCGTCTGCCCGCCTTCGACTTCCCGCTTCTAATCTTTGACGGACTCGACGAATGGTATTTCGTCGGGTCGTCTTCGGCGGCGGGAAAGCCGCGCCCCTTCTCCGTCAACACATGAAGCAGCACGGGCCCTTGCGACGTCTTAAACGCTTCCAGATATTTGCAAAGATTCGGGAGATCGTGACCGTCGATAGGGCCAATATACTGGAACCCAAAATCTTCAAAGAGCGCGCCTCCGACAAGCCCCGCTTTGAGCATGTCGCGCAGACGGTACAACCCCGTATAGATCGGAGGAATCTTCTCAACGAATCGGCGAATTCTCACTTTCGCGCCAAGGTACCCCGGCGCCATGCGCATATGATCGAGATAGCGTCCAAATCCGCCCACGCGCTTACAGATCGACATTTTATTGTCGTTCAAAATGACGAGCATCTTCTGTTTCAGCCCGCCGGCGTGATTAAGAGCCTCGAAAATCGGCCCGCTCGAAAAGGAGCCGTCCCCTACGACCGCGACTGAATAACGCGCTTCTGAACCTGCCTTGCGCTTGCCTGACGCCGCGTCGACGCCAAGCCGAGAAGAAAGATCGTCCCCGCACGCAAGCCCAAGCGCGGAACCGACGCTGCATCCGGCGTGGCCCGTATGAAAAAGATCATATTCGCTTTCGGCCGGATCGGGATAGCCCGCAAGACCGCCCCGCGTACGAAGCGTGTCGAACCGGGAAAATCGGCCGGTAAGCAGCTTATGCGGATAACACTGATGACCGACGTCCCAGACGAGTCTGTCTTTTCTAAAATCAAAGACTCTGTGCAGCGCTATTGACAGTTCGACGACGCCGAGATTCGACGCAAAGTGCACGCTCCGCTGTTCTGACAGACGGTAGATCGCCGCGCGTATCTCCTGAGCCAGACGTTCGAGCTCTTCAAAAGAGGCGTCCTTTAAGTCGTTGGGTAAATTCAGACGCGACAGGAGTTCTGGAGGAACGCTCTGATCTTGCGCGAATCCGTTCAGATTTTCCGTCTTACCGTGGCTCATCGTTCGCGCCTCGCAACCCCGTCGACGAGAAAATGAATCGTTCGGTACGCCGTCGACTGAACGCCGCACGATTCGGCGAAAGGCTCAAGCGCGGCCTTTGCTTTTGCGACCGTTTCGTCGAGCGCGCGTTTCGTCCGCTCGATTCCCAGAAGGGAAACGTAAGTCAGCTTGCCGGCCTCTTCGTCCTTCCCAACGCGTTTGCCAACCGTCGCTTCGTCGCCAAGCGCGTCGAGAAGATCGTCGGAAATCTGAAACGCTTGCCCAAAATGACGTCCAAATTCTTCAAGCGCCGCGAGACTCTCTTCGGACGCGTGCGCGACAAGCCCGCCAAGCTGAAGCGACGCGATAATGAGAGAACCGGTTTTACGCCGGTGAATTCGCGTTAGAAAGTTAAAAAGCCCCGCTGTTGAGGCCGCGGCGCCCTCCTCCATATTGCGAGCGCCGCCGCGAAATAACTCGCCGGCAAGATCAAACGCGCCCGGCAGGTTTCTCATAACCTCGCCCCATACGACGTCGTCCGTCTGACCGCCGACCATCCCCTGCGGTCCAGCGGCGCGGGAAAGCATTAAGACGCACCGAGACGCGGTGACCGGATCGGATATATGCGCCGTAAGCGCTTCAAAAGCAAACGTTAAAAGCGCGTCTCCGGCAAGAATAGCGGTCGCCTCGTCAAACTGCTTGTGGCACGTCGGAACGCCGCGGCGAAGATCGTCGTCGTCCATGGCGGGCAAGTCGTCGTGAATCAGCGAATAAACGTGGACCGATTCAAGCGCAACGCACGCCGGTATCGCGTCGCCGACGTTGCCGCCGCAAAGTTCGCAGGCGAGCGTCGCAAGCGTCGGACGAAGCCGTTTTCCGGAAGACAGGAGAGAATAGCGAACGGCGTTCGTCAGGCGCGAGGGCGAATCGCACGAAAAACGCGTGTATTCGTCCAAAGCGCGATCGACGGATTCGCGGATCTCCGCCAAATGTTCCATGACGCCTGCCGGAGCGATTTGCGACACGCCCCATATCGGCGCCGCGCCGGTCGGCGATCCGTTCTTATCGCCGCCGGGTGTGCGAACGGTTGTCATCAAGGTCTGTCCTTGTCTAAAACGCTGATTACATTCGTCTTATCTGGCTCGGCTAATGGGCAGAGCAAGGAAAACGGTATTAAAACGGAGGTTCTGTAGAACCGAAAAAATCCCCGCTTGAACGCTCTTTTCGGCGCGGAGTCGAGCGGCTCGGTCCCTCTGGGCGCGGATCAGGCTCCTTCGGAAGAAGCGTTTCGCTCTGTTCTGAGTTCTGGGCGGGACGGCGGCGGGTCGCAGAGGGCGCAGATTTCGCAGAAGACGCGCTATGTCTGCCGGCGACGTCGGCCAGCGATTTCAGATCGTCTTCGTTCAGTTCTTCCGTAACGGGCTTTCCCTGCTCGTCTATTCCCTTAAGGCGCTCGATTCTGCGCGACGCGGCGTCGAGCTTCTGCCGACAGATCTCGATGAGGGCCATTCCTTTTTCATATTCGTCAAGCGCCTCTTCAAGACCGCCGCGCCCCGAATCCAACGAGCGAACTATTGACTCCAACTGACTGTACGCGTCTTCAAACGACAGCTTTTCAAGATCCGACTGATCGCCCATAACGATTCCCTAACTCCGTTTAAGCTTAGCGCCGCGAAACGGCGAAACTCCTAAAAATACGGGAAGACGACGCGGTATTATCGCCGCGTCGTCTCTCATGCGTCTCAAAACAAGCGCGCCGTCATTCAACGTCTTCGACCCAGACTTTCGTCATCTTATCGCCCTGCTGAATCGCGTTGACGACTTCCTGACCTTCGATCACTTTGCCAAAGACAGAGTGCCGGTCGTCGAGCCACGGACAGGCAACGTGCGTAATGAAGAACTGCGAACCGTTCGTATTCGGACCGGCGTTTGCCATCGAGAGCGTGCCGGGGCCGTCGTGACGAAGGTCGGGATGGAATTCGTCGTCGAACTGATAGCCCGGACCGCCGCATCCGGTTCCAGTCGGATCGCCGCCCTGAATCATGAAGTCGGAAATGACGCGGTGGAACTTCAGACCGTCGTAGAAGGCGCTATTGGCCAATTTCTCAAAGTTGGCGACCGTCTTGGGCGCTTTGTCGTAAAACAGTTCCAGCTTGATCGTTCCGCGCGGCGTTTCGATGGTTGCGATCTTCTTCATATTTTGGGTTCCTTTGTAAATAAAAACGCCGCGCATTCCGGTTCGGAACGTTCCGAATTCTATCGTCCCGAAGGCGTCAAAATCGGGTCGGAGAGCGCGACTTGGGTCTCTCTAACGGGGAAAGTTTTATTATAAACGTTATCCGCAAAAGCGCAAGTGAAGTTTCACGGCGGCCTGCGCGTGCAAACCTCCGTTATATGTTTTAATCAAACGAGTTACAGCGTTCGCAAACAAAAATCGCCAATTTTCGACGCGAAGTCGTCGAGGTTTTCTTTCAAACAGCAGTGAGACGCGTTGGGAATCGCCGACGTCTCGGCGTTCGGAATCTGTTCCGCCATATACTCCGCGGTCGCATAATAATAAAACGAACCGGGATCGGCGTATAAACAGAGCGTCGGAACGGAAATCTTCGGCAGGATATTCAACCAGTCTCCCCCGGTCATAGTCTCCCAATATCGGCGTTCGCACGCTTTTTGCTCGTCGGTCATGCGGTAGGCGAAAATACGTTTAACAAACGATTCGCGCAGATTCGTTAGCTTGGCGACGTAGCCCGTCCACCCTTCCTGGTCGTCGTTAGGAGGAAAAAGCCCCGACACGTCGGCGTCATAGAGCGTCTTTGTCGCCGCGCGCGCGTAGAACGAGAGATGAAAGAGCGACGGATTATCGACGATCGTCTCTAAGTCGCGATCAAAATCGGCGCGCGTATAACGTCCCTGCCACAAACCGAGGTTCCAGCCGTTCTCATTAATCAATTTTGGCGCGGTATCCGCAAGAACGAGCCGGTTCAACCGTTCGACGCCAAACTGCTCGACGTACGAAAACGCAACCGAACCGCCCATCGAATATCCTACAAGCGCCACGTCTTGTAAATCCAACGTTTCAATGAGATTCCGAAGATCGCGCGCGGAACGCTGAACGCATGCGTCCGCCGTAAGTTCCGACTTTCCGTAACCGCGATGTTCGAACGTAACGACCCGAAAGCTCGGACTGAGCGTCTCAATCAGGCGGTACGCCGAAGACGCGTCTTCGCCAAATCCGCCCACGAAAACGACCGGTCGGCCGGTCCCTACGTCCGCGTAACTAACGCGCGCCCCGTCTTCGGCGGCCGCGGTAAGCAATTCCACTTGCATAACTGTTTTCCTATCCCCCGTCGCTCCCCTAAAAAAGCTTCGGACTTTAAGCTGTTCATTTCAAAGCCGTTGTAGAAAAGAGCGGTTCCGCGTCGCGGCTCCCTTCCCTAACGACAAGATCGGGCGTCACGCGCAGTCGTTCGAGCGCATGCCGAGGCAAGCGGCAATGGATGGTCGCGCGGCCGTCGACTCCGTATTCGCGCGCCAAAACTTCGCCGTCGCGCGCAAGCGTCGCGGCCGTCTTGCCGTCTGAAATGGGAGCCTCGACAAAGACTTCGATAAATTCCCGGCTGAGCGCCGCGCTCACGGCGCTCGTGAGCCGTTCAAGCCCTAACCTTTCCCGCGCGCTAATTGGAATCGCCGTTGGATAGCGTTCCGTAAGCGTGCGAAGCTGCGATTCGGAAGATATCGCGTCGATCTTATTGAGCGCGAGAATTTCGTCTTTTTCGCGGATGCCGAGCTGCTCGAGCGTCTTGTGCGCCGCGTCAATCTGCTCGAAAACGTCCGGCGCGCTCGCGTCCGCTACGTGAATGAGAAGATTCGCCGACGTCGCCTCTTCGAGCGTGGCGCGGAAACTCGCGACAAGATGGTGCGGCAAATCGCGCACGAATCCGACCGTGTCGCTCAGCAAGACGGGCCCCCAACCGGGCAAAAACCAGCGTCGCGTGCGCGTGTCGAGCGTCGCAAAAAGCATATCCCGAGCAAAGACTCCCGCTTCCGTCATGGCGTTGAGAAGCGAACTCTTCCCCGCGTTCGTATAGCCGACAAGACACACGCGGCGGCTCTGCTCGCGTCCCGCGATCTCACGCTTTTTGCGGCTATGAATCGCGGCGAGGTCGCGTTTGAGCTCGACGATTCGCTTCTGAGCGATACGCCGGTCGACTTCCAGCTGCTTTTCGCCCGGACCGCGAAGCCCCACGCCGCCTACCGTCTGGCGTTCCAAGTGCGTCCACATACGCTTCAGACGCGGCAGCGAATATTCAAGCTGTGCAAGCTCGACCGCCAATCGCGCCTCGCGCGTTTGGGCACGGGTCGCAAATACGTCGAGAATGAGCTCCGTCCGGTCGATTACTTTCGTTTGCAAACGCTTCTCCAAATTGCGCGTTTGCCCCGGCGCCAAATCGAGATCGAATAGAACGACCTCCGCTTGCGTCGCCATAACGAGCGCCTCAAGCTCGTCTAATTTTCCCGAACCCAGGCAATACGCGACGTCGGGATACGCGCGGCGCTGTATGAGCGAACCGACCGGATCGACGTTCGCCGCCTCCGCCAACCCCGCGAGTTCCGCGAGCGGATCGTCGCCAAGTCCCTGGCCGGGCGCGTACACGCCCACAAGAATCGCGCGCTCGTTCGCCACGCTCGTCGTGCGGGTCGTGAGATCGCCTTGAGTCGACGCGTCAAACCGTTCGGTAGTAAAACTAAGTCCGTCGTAGTAGGGATCAAATTCCTCTTCCGCGTCCGACGCGTCTTCTTCGCCTTCTTCTTCGTAAACGTCGTCCGCCACGTTGAGGCGAGCGCCGCGCGACTTATGACGCATGCGTCGGTTCTTCTCGTCGGAATCGCGGTCGCGATTTCGTTCGCCCGGATTTTTAGGTCCTTTTCGCATTTCTGGTGAATCTGTTCCCTTGGTTGATATTGCGCCGGCATTCGACAACGTCGGCAAAAAAACGAATTCGGGGCGCCGTTCGCTGTCCGGAGCCAATCGACGCGCCCGACAAAACGGCATGAGAGTTATCGGATTTGACGCTCGTCTCCGAGCGAACGCTGGTAGAGCGCGCAAAGAAACGCGTCCGGTTCGACGCGGTAACGAAAGCCGGCCTTGGCCGAAAGAGCGTTCGCAATCGGCGCTATAATTTCAAATCGGCGCGCGAGCGAAACCGTATCGCGCCTCGCAACGTACAGAGCGAGCGCTTTGCGGAGCGACGGGGTAAACTCAAAATCGTTCGGTATCTTAGACGCTATATTGAGCACGATCGGCTCGTTAAAGACAAAAACGTTCGCGTCGATTTTCTCGCGCTTTAGAATCACGACGACCGTGCCTGCCGCAAGATCGCCCAAGCGCGCCATGCGATCGTTCGCCGCCATAATGGGAGCCAAAAAGGGCCCCAACGTCGCGTCCGCAAAGCGCAGCACGTTGCGAAGCAAAGCCTGACCGAACCCGATCGGACGCCCCGAAACCGTTAAAACGCGAAGCCCTAAACACGCCTTGCCAAGCGTTTTACCGTTCCAGAACGCCTCCAAGAAGGCGTTCAAAAACCAAAAAACGAACATGAAGTTCATTATGGCGAAGGCAAAAAAGAGCTGGTCACGCAAGGATTCTGACAGAAAAACAAACCGCGCAAGGAAGTGATAGAAGAAAAACGACGCGAAAAGCGTAGACGCAAACACGTACAGACCGTCGAAAAACAGATCGAGTCCAAACGCGATCGAACGCGCAAACGGACCGGCTACGGCATACTTGAACTCAACGTTTTCAGGCGCGACGACTACGTACGTCGTATCGAGCGGCTCTTCCAATGTCAACGGACGCCCCAACGGTTCGCTGTGCGTCTGCGTCCTAACGTCGTCTTTCATCAGTTCACTAAACAGTTATTTTTATAACGAAGCCCTTGCGCCCGTGAAAAAGCCGCGGCCAACGTCCCTGTCGAAATATCCCCTGACCTGATATTATAACGACGTCGACGCGAATTTCCAGTAAGAACGGCGTAAAATCGGTAAAAGCGAACTAAAAATATCGGCTTAACTAACGAAACAGCCCATTCGAAATCCAGAAAAGCGCGAGACGCCTGTAAAAACGGCAAGACAGAAGGTCCGCCTCTATTTACAATTATTCCAATAATGAGTACAATGACGGCGTTTCCATGAGAGCGTCGAGAGGTATTTTACCTCGTCAATCAAAGTCGTTATTTCGTTCTCATTAAAAAACCGACGTTGCGCTGAACGCGGATCGGCCGCTTCCCAGCCGCAGCGGTTATTCCCCTGGGAGTTTCCATAAATGAAACATTTCACTTCGCTTGTTTTGTCCCTCGCGGCGACCTTAATTTTCGCCGGCGCCGCCGTCGCGCAAGACGACTACGCGCCGCTCGTTCAAAAAGAGACTGTCTCGGTCTCGCGTATCAATTTTGATCAGCTCAACTCGGACCAGATTTCTCAGAAGATCGTTAAGATCGCGAATTCGGCGGTTGATTATTTCGTCTCCGATAAAAATCAGGCGACCGAAATCAAGAAGACCGTTCCGATTGCCAGCATTTTCATCGCGCAGGCTTTCGCGAACTACGTCCAGCCCCTGCAAGACGCTGGCGTTAAGTACGCCTATATCGTCGTTGAGCAGCCCGAAGATCCTGAGGAAACGCTCTACCCTTACGTCGCGATTCCCGTAAAAGGCCTGTCGAAAGAACAGAAAGACGGTATCCGCGAAGCCCTCAAGACCATTAATAAAAACATTCCGGAAGAAACGCGCGAACAGGCGTCGCTCAAATACCGCTTCGAACGTCATGACTTCCTGTTCGTACTGCTTGCTCCTGCCGACGAAGACGCCGACGACGTCAAAGCCTACATGAAGAAGCATTTCACGAAGCTCGATACCGTTGAAAAGCCGGAATTTGCCGAAGGCTTCAAAGCGATTGACCCGACCGCCCTCTTCTGCAGCGTCGGAATCACCGTCCAGAACGACGCGCTGACCGACAAGCAAATCGAGGAAGCGCTTGACAAACTCGAAGACAACGGCGCGGACGAAGAACTCGCCGACACGCTCAAGAACGTCGCTGAGAAATTCGCGAAAATCGGTAAGGAACTGGCGTCGTACACCAAGTCCGCCACGTTCTATATCAGCGCGGAAAAAGAAGAAATCGTCTACACCGTTCACACGAATTCGGCCGACGACGCGAAAAAATTCGCGGATACCCTTGAAAACACGCTCGTAAAAGAGTTCGTCGCTACGATGAACGACACGATCAACAAAGCGACCGAAGACAGCGATTTGGACGACGACGATAAAGCGCTCCTCGCCGAGGGACAGAAACAGTTCCAAAAGCTCGTCGAAGTCTTCACGAAGATGAAGGTCGACGGCGCGAACGCCACGTGGAAGATGGACGCGAAATTCTGGAGCGACAATAAGCCGGTCTTCGACGAAATTGGCGCCTTTATCAAAGAAAAGGTCATGCCGAAAGTTAATATGGACGTCGACGTCGACGGCTTGGACGACGTTGACGACGACGATGAAGGCGATCTCGACAAGTAGTCCTGATTCAGATCCCCGCGGCGTCCCAAAGTCGCGGCGGGGCGGCGCCTGAAAAAGAAAAGGTTGAACGCGTTGCGCGTTCAACCTTTTTTATTGTCCAGCTCTAACGGCAAAGGACGGACAATCAGTAATCGCGGAGAGAATCGAGCGGCCCGACGGCGATCGTAAACGGATTGTCAAACGGATACTTCCGCATTACGTCGTTGAGCTTGTCGACCGTAAGCTCGCGCACAATTCTGAGATCGTCGGCTACCGAATAATATTTTCCGGAAGAAAGCTGCTCTTCCCCGACGGCAAACAGCCGCGTCATACCGTCTTCGGCGCTGAGCGCGATCGCCGTCAGGAGTTTATTCTTCGCGCGATTGAGTTCCTCTTCGGTAACGCCGTTCTTTTGCGCTTCGCAAAGAATCGCGCGCATTGCCGCGAGATTCTCGTCGACAAGGGACGGCGCGCACGAAAGTTCCGCGACCGTAAACCCCGAGTCTGAATAGACCGACGAGGAAAGCGACGCGACGTCGGCAAGTCCCGAATCGACCAGTTCCCAGAAGAAACGGCTGCCCGTGCTTCCTCCCAGAATAACGCTCAGGAGCGCGGCGGCGTACCGATCAGAATCGTTCCCGGCAGGTCCGTCGACTAGCTGCATGACGTACTCCTGCGTCGTTCCTTCCCGCTTGGAAACGTGAGATCCGGAAATGCCCTTGGCGCGCCGGCGTTCGCGAGGCGCGTCGAATGGACGCCACCCGCCGCAGCGCTCTTCTACCCAGCGAACCGTCTGATCGAAATCAAGTCGGCCGCACGCGGCGAAGACGACGTTTCCGGGACTGTACCGGCGTTCGAAATAATCGCGCATCATATCGAGCGTAAGCGCGCCGACCGTCTCGCGTGTGCCAAGCACGCTCCGCGAAAGGGGATGCCCCGCCCAGAAGTATTCTCGGCACTTCTCGTCGATGAGGAACGGAGGCTGATCCGCGTACATATTGATCTCTTCCAGAACGACCTGTTTCTCCATATCAAAGTCGGCCTGACGGAGCGACGGACGGAGAATATCGCTCAGAAGGTCGATCGCGCGCTCTTGCAGTTCCGGAAGAACCTTCGCGTAAAACGCGGTCGTCTCTTCGGCCGTGCACGCGTTGGAAACGCCTCCAAGCTCGTCCAATTCGCGATTGACGTCTTCGGCGGAGCGTCGGTCGGTCCCTTTAAAGACCATATGTTCCAAAAAATGACTCACGCCCGAAATCTCGTCAGTTTCGTCGCGGCCGCCCGTGCGAACAAAGAACCCGAGCGACGTCGAAAGCGCGTCCTCGTTGATCTCGGCGACGATCTGAAGACCGTTGGCAAGCGTCGTTTTTTCAAATTTCATTGCATATCCTTCCATACCTCGCGCAGCGCGCAAACGCAAACGCAGGCGTTTAATATAACAGAAAAGAACGCCTGTGAGAAGAAGGGTTTTACAAATGCGGTGAAATTATGGGAACGGCCGCGTTTACCGGC
This sequence comes from uncultured Planctomycetota bacterium, assembly GCA_902786505.1. Lineage (GTDB taxonomy): Bacteria > Planctomycetota > Planctomycetia > Pirellulales > Thermoguttaceae > RUG369. The sequence continues at coordinate 24,104 of CADACS010000020.1, forward strand.
AAAGCGCGTCGTTAACTCGGGAAAGTGAAAGTCGGCGTGCAAGTAACGGCGAGCGGAAAAATTCCGGGGGGCGCCTTGAAATTCCCACTGTTATAGTCTATACTCTTTTAATTATTGCGTGCGGATAGAGAGTCGGCAGCGGCTTCCCCGTTCGCAAAACCGGCCGGCCGCCTTCGGAGCGTTTGCGTCCCCGGCGGCGAAAAGACCGGTAAACCGCGCGGAAACACGTCGTTAGAGTCAGCGCGGATTTTAATGCGACCGTTTTATTTGGCGTTTCGCGTTTTTTCCTTTTGCGCCCGCGGCGTTCAAAAGGAAGGCGCGCTTCGTCTGTTGGTTTTTATTAGCGGAGTCTGTGTTTCATTCAAGAAACGCCGACGTTTTCGAACAAGGATTATTGTATGTCGAAGTATAGCCCTGAAAATATTCGTAATATTGTTTTGTGCGGACATGGCGGATCGGGAAAGACCACTCTGACCGACGCGTTCCTCAATCTGTCCGGCAAAGTAAAGCGAGTTGCCAGCGTCGACGACGGAACGAGTATTTGCGACTTCGACGAAGAAGAAAAAGCGCACAAATATACCATCGAACCGAGTTGCGTCAATTTCGATTGGACCGGCAAACACTTCAACGTTTTTGACACGCCCGGATACCCCGACTTCATCGGCGGCGCGATCTCCGCTATGGGCGCGTCCGATACCGCCGCGATCGTTATCAACGCGTCCTCCGGTATTCAGGTCAATACCCGCCGCGTATTTAACGAAGCGAAAAAGGCCGGCCTTGGCCGCATGATTATTATCTCCAAGATGGACGGCGACAATATCGAATTTGAAGAGCTCGTCGACTCGATCCAGTCCGTTTTCGGTCAGGAAGCGGTCCTCTTCAACGTTCCCGTTGGGCATGGCGCGAACTTCTCCGGCGTCGTCGACGTTCTCAAGCCGACCGAAGCGGCCGGCGCGCTCGTCGATCCCGCCGCGCTTCACGAATCCCTTATTGAAACGATCGTTTCCGTCGACGACGCCGCGATGGAACGCTACTTCGAAGGCGAACTTCCCTCCGACGCCGAGATGGCCAAGCTCATCGCCAAGGGCGTTAAAGAAGAAACCCTTATCCCGATCTTCTGCGTCTCCGCGAAAACGGGCGTCGGTATGTCGGAACTCCTCAACGGGCTCGCCTCCTTCGCGCTTCCCGCCGACGCGATCGTTCGCACCGGTAAAGACGCCGAAGGAAACGACGTCGAAATCAAGGCGGATCCGAACGGCCAAATCGTCGCGCAGGTCTTCAAGACCCGCGTCGACCCCTTCGTTCAGAAGATCAACTATATTCGCGTTCTCTCCGGCGTTCTCAAGACCGGCGCGACCGTTCCGCTCATCGGTTCCCGCAAAGGATTCAAAATTGCGCAGCTCTTCGAAGTTGTCGCCAACGATCTGCAGCCGGTCGACGAAGCCGGACCCGGTATGATCGTCGCCGTTACCAAGACCGACGAACTCAAAACGTGCGGTTCGCTCGGCGAAATCGAAATGCCGGCCTTTGCCTTCCCGACCCCGATGGTCGGTCTGGGCGCCGCGCCGAAAAACCGCGGCGACGAAGCGAAAGTCTCCGTCGCGCTCGGAAAACTCGCCGAAGAAGACCCCACCTTCAAGGTCGAACGCAACGAACAGACCAAACAGATGCTCATCACCGGTATGAGCGAGCTCCATCTGCAAGTCCTTCAGGAACGCCTGAAGCGCCGCGACAAGGTCGAGCTCGAAACGAAAGAACAGAAGATTCCATACCGCGAAACGATCCAGCAGAAGGCGGAAGGTTCGTACCGTCATAAGAAGCAGTCCGGCGGCGCGGGCCAGTTCGGCG
>CADACS010000021.1 GCA_902786505.1 uncultured Planctomycetota bacterium
CACAAAGATTACGCGACCCGGTTTAAGTCGGCGCGCGTCTGGGGCGAGGCGGTTCACGACGGGACCGTCGTTAAGGGGGATTACGTCATTCACGACTGCGACGTCGTCGAACTGACGATTTCGCCGTGATCGCTCAGGTTTCGTCTTAGTCCGGAAAGCCGGACCGCTGGCAAGTCCACGCGGTCCGGCTTTTTTTTGTCCGCGCGCGGCCGCGCTTTTGCCCGACCGGGCCTTATTTTTCCGCGTTTGACGCCCTGTCTTATCGGTCGCGGGTTTTCTTTTGCGCTTTTTGCCGGAAATTACCCCTCTTTTTCGCGTTTTCGTTGAAGTGGGCGAATCGTTATAACCGATAGAAGACACAGACAGAAAACGGCGTCGCAAGACGGCGTTATCGGCTTACGTCAACGGAAGGGCGTTCGCCGATCCAAGGAGACACGGAGACGCCTGCCCTTTGGGCGTTCGTCGGTTTGCTTGCTCATTTTATCGAACGAAGCCAAATTGACTTCCGGTCAATTCGGGCAAAGGCGTTCTGAAATGAACCGGCAAACCGGCGAAAAACGTCTCAAGGTTTTCACATACAAAGGATTTGAGATGAGATCGATGGAAACTAAAAGACTTAAGACGTTCGGCGTCGCGATCCTCGCCGCGCTGCTTGCGGCGCCTATGGTCGGCTGCCAGGTAACGCGCAACGGGCAGACTCTGCCCAGCCCGTATTATCTGGAAGACGACATCCAATACCATCCGTCTGGAACGGAGTTCCAATATCAACAAGAAGTTGACTATATGAACAAGGCTAACGCTGAAAAAGCCGCGGCCGCCGCCCAGTACGGTCAATATTGAACGTCGAACAACGTCTCGTTCCGTATTGGGGCGAGTCGATCGCATAGAAACAGGCGAGTTCGGACTCTTTTCGAAGACGTCCGAATTCGCCTTTTCTGTTTTTCTTGACCGCCGCGGGCCGCGATAAATTTGTATCGCGCTCTTTTCAAACGGCTTCTTATTGACTATACTAACGTTAGGCGCCGCGCGTCAGGGCTCGGCTTCTTCTGTCGGCGAACGTCGGCGTTCCCAGAATCGCAAGGAAACGAATCGTGATCGATAATTTTTTAGCGGTGGAATTTCCCCCGGAGACGCGGCGGCTGGTCGTCTATACGTTCTTCTGGTCCGGGCTGGCCATTTGGGTGGGTCTGATCGCGAGAGTGATTATTCCTTCCCGTTATTTTCGCAATCCGTGGGCGGTCTTCTGTTTGGGCTGGATTGGGGTCGCGCTCGGGCCGCTCGTCGTGAGAACGTTTCTCGGCGCGGAGAAATTCGATCCGATAAGTCCTTCCGGGCTCGTTGTTTCCGTTCTCTTTTCCGTGATCGCGACGCTGATCTATCACGTCTTCTCGTTCCTCTTCTCCAACGGGGACGAAGCCGACTATCAGGGGTCGCGGCAGAAAGACGAAATGAACGAGCTCCGGGAGCTGGAAGAGAAGTACAAAGACGTTTCCCACGCCGATCTGCTGCGCGCGTTTGACGCGTCGCGCCGCTTTCAGACGGGGCAGGGTTATTCCGCCGACAGACCCCGTAATTACTGACGGTCATCCCGCCGCTTGACGCGGCGTTTACGGCAAGATAAGGAGCAATAGACATGTGGCGACGTGATTTTTTGCGTGGGGCGCTGGCCGCCGCGATTTGCGGCGCGGCGACGCGCGGAACGAACGGCTGGACCTTTGCCGCCGAGGACGCGGCCTTTCCGGAAAACGTAACTTTTCGCGGATCCTACGCGAATTCCAAACGCGTCTTTGAGACGACCGGCCGCGGCCGCGTCGCGTTTTTGGGCGGCTCGATTACCGAAATGGAAGGATACCGCCCAATGGTCTGCGAGTACCTTCAGAAGAAGTTCCCAAATACGGAATTTGACTTTGTCGCCGCGGGCATTTCTTCGACGTGCTCCGACGTCGGCGCGTTCCGGCTTGAAACGGACGTGCTCGCGAACGAAGAGTCGCGGCCCGTCGATCTGTTTTTCGTCGAATTCTCCGTCAACGACGATCAGGACGGCGGCTTTTCGTATGAGCACGCGGTTCGGGGCATGGAAGGGATTATTCGCCATATCCGCGCGGCATGTCCCAACGTCGATATTGTGATGACGTTCTTTGTGAACGAGAACCTCATGCAGAAATACCGGGAAGGTTCCGTCGCGACGAGTATCCGCGCGCACAGCGCCGTCGCCGAACGCTATAATATTTCGACCGTCAATCTTGCGCGCGAGATTCAGCAGCAAATCGACGCGGGCAAGATAACGTGGCAGGAATTCGGCGGGGTTCATCCGGCGCCGCGCGGCAATAGAATCTGCGCCGATATGATCGCGTCGATTCTCGATTACGCATGGGCCAAGCCGACGGCGAAGCTGTGCGCGCCGCACGAAACGCCTGAGCCGCTCGACGCTTTTTCGTACGCGGGCGGCGCGTTCCGCGGATTCGACGGCCTTGATCTGAAGGGCGGATTTGAAATCGTTACGCCCGACTGGTCTAAGATTCCCGGCTCGTTCCGCGGTACGTTCGCCGGAATTCCGTGCCTTTGCGCGACGGAGCCGGGCGCGGAAGCGTCCTTTGAATTCGAAGGGACCGCGCTCGCGATTTACATTCTCGCCGGGCCGGACGCCGGCGTCGTGGAAACGGTAATCGACGGCGGCGAACCGACGAAGGCGAACGCGTTCCATCATTACAGCGCCGGCCTCCATTATCCCCGCGCGCTCACGCTTGCCGACGGACTCGCCAAGGGCAAGCATAAGGCGACGGTGCGCCTGACGGGCGAGAAAGACGAACGGAGCAAAGGGACCGCGATCCGTATTATGCAGATTTGCGTCAATCGTTAGCGTTCCTTCTGTAATTTATGAAACGTTGCGGCGCGTTTTCGTTCGGTTTGCGGGCGAAAACGCGCTTTTTTTTGCGATTAACCCGCGCAGGTTTCTAAGGTTGGGCAAGGCGCCTGCGCGCAACGCCGTATTCCGCGCCGACATATGCGCGCCGCCGCTCGCTTGACGTCCGGCGCGGTTTCCGCCAGAATGCGGGCGTTGCGGAACAGAGCTTTTCTAGGTAAGTCTTTTCCGACAGACTGTTTTAAGAGGCGCGTCCTATTGAACTGACGCGCGAACGCGCGGCGGAGAATTCGCGGGGGAAGCTCCGGTCGCCTTTCTTTATTACCTGAGCGCGGAGCGATTCGCGCGTTTTCAGGAGATCGCACATGACAGACGAACAGATTATCGAAGCGTTTCACGCGATGTGGGACAACTTTCCCGGAACCGATTATGCTCATTAAAAAGAGCCGCGAGATTATTGCGCTCAATCCGAAGCGCTCCGCGGCCGGCCTCAAGCCCGGTATGCGATGCTCGCAGATAGGGACTCCGGAACAGCATAAAGGCTGCCGGTGCAACGAAGCGGTCGATACTCAAAAGACGGTCACCGTAACCTATTCCGGGCCGTTTGGAAAGGCGTTCGGATACTGGATTCCCGTCGCCGTTAAGCCCGAATGGATTATTCACTTTGGCGTTGGGACGACCTTCGAATACGACGAACTCAAAACGACGGTGCAGCCGAAAATTGAAATCATGAAGTAGGCGCTTTGCCGAAAAAACGCAAACCGCCGCGGGGAACGTACACGCTCTCCGCGGCGGTTCTTTTTTGCGACCGAGTTAAACCGGCGTTACTTCACTTCGACGCCGGAAATGAAGTCGCCAATGTGAATCAGGGGCGAATCCTGCGTCTGTTTTTCGCCGAAGAGGGAAAAGTTCTCGACCGTAAGCCCTTCCGTCGTATGTTCTTCGTCGGCGCCGGAGAAGAGAATTCCGCAGTAGGACGCGGGCCCGGTTACGGTTATATTGCGGATCGTTATATTTTTAATATAGCCGGGTTCCTGCGTCTTCATGTACTGGTTGACGGTCGGTCTTCCGACGAAGAGCCAGTTGTCTTTATTCGCGACGTCGATATCGAACCGCAGCGCGCTCGTGTCGATATTCTTCATTTTCTCAAGCGCTTCGGGCGAGAGCGCGTTCTCTTTGCCGGTCTCAAATCGGATTCCGTCGAACGTAACGTCTTCCATGCGCATAAGTTCGCCGGGCTCAAGGAGGAAGTTGCGCGTCTGAGAATGAATAACGTCGATATTTTTAAAGACGACTCGGCGCATATACGGCGCGCGGCTCTCGTGCCCCATGAGAACGATGCGCGCGCGGTCGCACCAGAAGACGCAGTTTTCGACCGTAACGTCTTCGCAGTTCCCGTAACTCTCGTCGAGCCCTTTGAGCGCCATGCAGTCGTCGTCCGTGCGAATAAAGCAGTTGGAGACGTGAACGCGCCGCGAATTGCACGGGTTGATTCCGTCGTCGTTCTGAACGCGGCCGCCGCAAAGCTTGATATTGCGAATCGTAACGTCGTCGCTCGCGACCGGAACGACCGTCCAGCGGGACGCGCCGCGGATAATAATTCCTTCCACGAGAACGTTTTGAGATTTATAGATTTCAACGACGTGTCCGGTCGGCCCTTTGCGCCATTCCCACGGGGTGGAGTCGAGCACGCCGCGGCCGCGAATCGCGACGTCTTTGCCCGAAACGTAGATTCCGCCCTGAACGATCGCGCCTGGCGCAAGATAGAGCGTCTGACCGTCGTGAAGTTCAATTTTATCCGCGCGATGGACGCCGGGGCCGTAATAGACGACGTCCGCGTCGTCTTTGCTCGGAACGTTCTCTTCCGGCGCGTTGACGAAAATCAGGAGCGGATGAACGCGGCCGTCGTACTCGACGGAGAATTGGCACGGCTTGTCGACCGTTATACTGAACGTTCCGTCGTCGTTCATGACGGGCTTGATTCCCAGCGATTGCGGCCGGACGATGAGACTGTCGAGATTCGCGCCCGTCTTCTCTTTAATTTTGAACGTGACGGGCTCGTCGGCGTCGACCGAGAGAAACGCGTATTCCCCGCCGTAGTCATACTTTTTGAAGGGCGGATCGGCCGTCCTAGCCGTGAGGACGCCGGCGTTCTGACCGTCGACTTCAACCGACCAAAACTGACTGACGGGCTCCCCTTCCGGGACGGGCCAAAGATTGATTTTCGCCAGAGCCTGCGACGCGCAGCACGCGAACGCGAGCGCGGCCAATACGGTAAGGGCGCTGTATTTCATTGCGCATTCCTTTTCTTCTGAGGGGGAAGGGGCGGAAAACGAATTAGAGCTCGCCCCAGTTGGATCCGACTTCCGCGTCAATTTTGAGCGGCACGGTCAGCGGCTCGCCGAGCCGCATTTCTTCGACGACAATTTTCGCGAGCGCGTCGGCGTCTTCGCGGCGCGTTTCGAAGAGGAGTTCGTCGTGTATTTGCAGCAGCAGCCTTGCGCGTTCCTCCTGCGCGGCCGGAACGGCCGCCGATTCCGGTTCGTTCGCGAGCTCTTCGTTTACGAACTCTTCGCATTCGGCGAACAGGGGAACGTCGGAAAAGTCGAACTTTGGCGCGGACTTAGGCTGTACGCGCGGCGGGGCCTGCCGAGTCGCGCTCTGCGACCAGTGGGAGGTGAGCCAGCCTTCCCGTTTGAGCCGTCGCCAGACGTTAATCATCGCCAGCTTCATAATGTCGGCGGCGGTGCCCTGGACGACGGCGTTAATGGCGGCGCGTTCCGGGAAATTGAGCGTCTTGCGTCCGCGCGCGCCGCGTACGCCCGCGAGCGCCCGACGGCGGCCGAGCGCCGTCTGCACGTAGCCGCGCCGCGCGCAGTCGTCGAGCACGCGGTCGAAGAACGCAAGGACGCCCGGATAGGTCGCGAAGAACGCGTCGATATAGTCGGCCGCGTCGCTGACGTCGATTCCGAGCGCTTTGGAGAGCCCGAACGACGTTTGACCGTAGACGAGCCCGAAATTGACCGCTTTGGCTTTCCGGCGCATATCGGACGTTACTTCGCTCGGGTCGACCCGGAAGATCTTACTGGCGACGGACGTGTGAATATCCTGATTTAACTCGAACGCGCGCCGCAGTTCCGCGTCGCCGGAGAAATGCGCTAAGACGCGCAGCTCGATTTGGCTGTAGTCGCACGACAGGAACGCGTCGAATCCGAGCGCGGCGTCGGGTATAAAGCATGCGCGTATGAATTTCCCGTCTTCGGACCGCGCCGGAATATTTTGAAGGTTCGGGTCGCTCGAACTCAGCCGCCCGGTCGCGGTCGCCGCCTGATTGAACGTCGCGCAGATGCGGTTTGTCGTCGGAAGCGTTTGCGTCGGCAGCGGTTCGAGATAGGTTCCGCGCAGCTTGACGATCTTGCGCAGCTCGACGATCTTTTCCGGGACCGGATGCTCGTTCGCGAGCTCTTCGAGGACTTCCGCGTCGACGCTCGGGCCCGTCTTCGTCTTGCGGATTACGCGCAGCTTCAGATCGTCGAACAGGAGCCGCTGGAGCTGTTTGGGCGAATTTAAATTGATTTCGTTGGCGAAGTTAGGATCGGGATCGGCGTGCGCGATAATCTCTCGGATTTCCCGTTCGAGCGCTTCCTGCCTCTGGAGAAAGACGGCGGACGCCTCTTTGAATCCTTCGGGCCGAATGGCGATTCCGTTGTGCTCCATCTCCGCAAGCGTTTCCACGAGCGGCGTTTCCAATTCGGTCGCGAGCCGTTCGAGGGCGCCGACTTCCGATAGTTTAGCGCGCAGAACGACGGCCGCGTTGAGCGGAACGAGAACGGCGTCCGCCGCGTATTCCGCGGCCGAGGCGAGGGGGAGCGCGGCGAAAGAGACGCGGTTCTTGCCGGTTCCGAGCGCCCCTTTGACGTCGAACGTCTGTTCGTCGAGATAGGTCTGCGCGACGTCGGCGAGCGCGCGCCGCGTGTCGCCGGAACGCGCGAGATAGTCCGCGAGCGCGGCGTCGAACGCCAGTCCGCGGAGCGAGACCCCCGCGTCCCAAAGAACGAGCGCGTCGTACTTTAACTCAAATCCGATCTTGGCGACGGTCCGCGATTCGAGAACGGGCCGCAATTTCCCCAGCGCGAGTTCGGGCGCGAGCGCGTTTTCGCCCAGCGGCGCGCGGAACGGCAGATAGAACGCTTCGTCCGGGGCGACGGCGAGCGCGAGCCCAACGAGCGTCGCGAACCGCGGCCGAACGCGGCCGTCTTCCGGCGCCTCGTTCGTAATTGCCGCGACGGCAAGACTTCGCGCTCCGGTCAGACGCTCGGCGAGCGCGTCGAGTTTCGCCGCGTCGTCGACGACCGTCTTGCGCCGGTTCGCGCGCGGGACCGTCGCGGCGGGGAGGGGAATCGAATCGAGCGTCGGAAAAGAACTTGCGCCGACGAGCTCGAAATCGTCAAAGTCCTCTTGCCGGGGTTCCGCGCCGCACGACTTGACCGACGCGCCGTACTGCGAAATTTCAAACCGTTTGAGCAGCGGAGTTTGCGGATCGAAATCGACGGCGCCGAAACCGTCGTCGGGCGCGTTCGCCGCCGCTGAGGGCGCGTCTTCTTCGTCGGCCAGCCCGTCCAAAAGACTCGGCTGCGCGTTCGGCGCCGGCTGCGCGGGCGCGGCCGCCAGAAAATCGCGCCGTTCTTCTTCGATTCGGTCGAACCATTCGGAAGGTTCCGCTTTGCCCTCGCCAAACTTCGCGACGAGTTCGGGCAGCTGCCCGAGGAACCGCCGGAAATTCCAATACTGAAAGAGTCTGCGCAGCCGTTCGGGATCGATTCCGTCGAGCCGGCCCTGTTCCCAGTCGATCTCGACGGGCGCGTCGTCGCGCAGCTTAACGAGCTCGCGGCACATTTTCGCGACCGATTCGTTATTGCGCAAATTCTCGTACCGCTTTCCTTTCTGACCCGCCGCGCCCGCGATTACCCCTTCGAGCGTGCGGTATTTCGCGAGCAGCTCGCCCGCTACCTTCGGACCGATGAGCGGCACGCCGGGCACGTTGTCGGAAGAATCGCCGACGAGCGCCTGAAAATCGACGACTTGGTCGGGCGTAATTCCCCAATCCGCCATGAGTTCGGGCGCGTTATAGAATTTCTCTTTGCGCAGGAGATAGATCGTCGTCGAGTCGGAAAGCAGCTGCCGCGCGTCTTTGTCGGACGTCGCAAGAATCGTCTTGCCGCCAAGTTCGCGCACGCGCCGCGCGACCGTCGCCATGAGATCGTCCGCCTCAAATCCGACGACCCCGAGCGCCGGTACGCGGACCCCTTTGAGGAATTCGCGCGTAAAGTCAAATTGAAGCAGGAGATCGTCCGGAGTCGGCGGACGGTTCGCTTTGTATTCCGGATAGACGTCGCTGCGGAACGTCTTCGCGTGCATGTCGTACGCGCAGAAGAGGTAGTCGGGGCTCAGCTTCGTCATGATCGTTACGACGTCGCGCACGAATCCAAAGAGCGCGCCCGTCGGCTCGCTTTTGGAGTTCGTCATCTCCATGCCCGGCGCGTGGTACGCCTGATAGATGAGCCCGTACGCGTCGACGACGCAGACCGTTTTGTTTTCGAGAGAAACGTTCGGCATTTCATTCGCTCCGTTATGAGGGGTTCGCGGCGCGGCAAGACGGCAAAAGGAAAAACGCGCGACGGAATATAAAAAAATTCAGTTGCCCGAAAGTCGCGAGACTTCAAACAACTGAATTAAAATCTGAGTTAACAGACGGAACTCAAAGGCGTGTACGGACGCGGATCACTCGTCGTCCTCGTCTTCGTCGTCGTAATCGTCGTCGTCCCAATCGTCTTCGTCTTCGTCGTCCCAGTCGTCGTCTTCGTCTTTATCGTCGTCTTCGTCGTCGTCCTCGTCTTTTTCATCGTCGTCTTCGTCGTCGACGTCTTTCCAATAGTCGTCGTCTTCGTCGTCCTCGTCGAGCCAATCGTCGTCGTCCTCGTCGTCGTCCCAATCGTCGTCTTCGTCGTCCCAATCGTCGTCGTCCGAGTCGTCTTCGTCGCCCCAGTCGTCGTCTTCTTCTTCATCGTCGTCGTCTTCGCCTTCCCAGCCGTCGTCGTCTTCGTCGCGACGCGCCGACAGGAGAGCGAGCGCCTTCTTATTGAAAAGGAACCAAACGACGTTTTCGTCCGAATTTTTGAGAGCTTTGTTCCAAGCGGTAGTCATGTCAAATTTCACAGTGCGACTCCTTAAAGTCTGGAAAAATTTGTGTGCAACGCTTGTCTAATTTCCGATTCGCTTATGAACTTCAGAGTTCATTTTGGCAAAGCAGATCTTCAACGGGCGTCAAGGATAAGTCGTTATTCTGAACGGGTTAGACGTTTCGAAACGAAGCCGCGGTCAAAGGACGCCGAACGCTCGAAAACGTACGCTGACAAACGCGCGCCGACCCGCAAAAAACGCGGTCGCGGCGCGGCAGTGTGTGATTATATCGTCCGCGATATAAAAAAGGAATAGCAAAAAGAGCCATTTTTTATTTTTTATCGCGAATTTTACGGCTTGGCGGGAACCTCACGCGGCCCCGTTTTGCATGAGTCTCGGGCGGTCCGCCGCGCCCGGCTTGGCCTTAATGAGAATCTCGCCGTCTTCTCCGACGTCGTCGAAGTGGACCGACAGAATCTTCGAGACCCCGGAATCCTCCATGGTAACGCCGTAAATCGCCTTGGCGGACGACATGGTCTTTTTCGAGTGTGTTACGAGCAGGAACTGCGTCTCCGGAACGAAATCGAGGAGCGCGTTGGAGAACCGATTGACGTTCCCTTCGTCGAGCGCCGCGTCGACTTCGTCCAAAATGCACACGGGGCTCGTGCGGTATCGGAAGATGGCGAGCAGGAGCGCGACGCACGTGAGCGACTTCTCTCCGCCGCTCATGAGCGATAGGCTCTTGAGCTCTTTTCCCGGCGGCCTTGCCACGATATCGACGCCGCTCTCGAGCGGTTTCGACGGATCTTCCAGCGCGAGGTCCGCGCGGCCGCCGCCGAAAAGCTTTTGGAAAATATCGCAGAAGTGACCGCGAACCGCTTCGAACGTCTCTTCGAAGAGGCGTTTGCAGTCGGCGTTGACGCGATCGACGATCTTGAGAATCGACTTGCGCGCCGCGACGAGGTCGTTGTACTGATTAAAGAGCGTCGTATAGCGCGTCTTGAGCGTTTCGAGCGTCTCGATCGCCTCTAAATTGACCGGCCCGAGATCCTGCAGTTTGCCGCGCAGCTCTTCGATCTCCTTTTTGCGCCGTTTGACGCCGGCGGCGTCGTTCGGAACGAGGAGCTCGCGCGAATCGTCGAGAATTAGGTCCGCGGCGGCTCCCTCGGCGCCGGCGCCTTTTGACGCGGCGATAGCGCGGAGCGTTTCAGGGTTTGCCGGAGATTTTCCGGAAACCGGAACGTCGACGCCTTCGACTTTAAATTCGATCTCGGCGAGCGTCAGACCGTAGTCTTCCTTCATGCGCTCTTCGAGCCCTTTGATCTCCTGCGCAAACCGTTCGAGCGAAAGTTCTTTAGTGCGGTTCTGCTCGCGTCTCTTTTCGAGCGCTTCGCGATTCGCGCGCAGTTCGTACGTCGCCTTTGATCGGAGCCGCTCCATGCCGGCGCGGTCGTCCGCCGCGATCCGGCGCCGAGCCGCGGCGCGCTCTTTATTGTAATAGAGAGTCGCGAGCGCCGACTCGCCGCGCAAAATGGCGAGCTCCGCCTGAGCGACGCGCTCTTCGAGCGACCGCGCGCGCGTTTCATATTCGTCGACGCGTCTGATCTGTTCGTTGCGCGCCTCTTCCAGACGCTTGACCTTGTCTTCGAGCGCAACGATGCGCTCTTCCGCTTTCGCCTGATCGATCTTGAGTTTCGTCGTTCGGCGCGTCTTCTCCTGACGTTCGTTCCCCGCCTGCTTGATATCTTGCGCCAGTTTCGCCTCTTGCGCTCTTAGGGCGGCGACCGTTTCGTCGAATTTCGCTTTCGCTTCCTGTTTTGCGGCAAGTTCGGCGGCCGCCTTGGCGAGCTCGGCGTCGAGTTCGTCGGCCTCTTTGGCGAGCTGGGTTGCCTGCGCCAGCAGCTGGGCGTCCCGTTCGCGCGCGGCCGTCTGACGCAGCCGGAGCGCTTCGAGCGCCTGCGTCTTATCGCGCTGGACCGTCGCTTCCGCTTCGAAGTCCGCGTCCGCCTGAGCGAGCGAGCCTTTGAGCTTGGCGACGTCGGCGCTGAGCGTTTCGTACTGCGCGTCGAGCTGTTCCGTTTGCGTCGAGAGGGCCGCAAGTTCGCTGCGGCGCGAAATGAGGCCCGCGCCCCCTTGCGCCGGACCGACGATAATAACGCCGTCCGCCGTGAGAAGGGAGCCGTCGGCGGCGAGGAAGTTCGTCGGTTCGGTCATTTCGCGATAGAGCCGCTTAGCGACCGCGATCGACTCGACGATCCAGGTTCTGCACAGGAGCCGCTGCACGAGGGCCGCGAATTTCGGTTCCGTTTCGACGAACTGATCGGCGCGGCCCAGCACGCCCTCTTTCTTTTCCATTTCCGGGTCGGGCGGAATCGACGCCTCGGAGTTCGGATCGAGCCAGATGAATCCGACGCGGCCGGAGAACTGCGCGCCGTTGAGCTCGATGTACCGGAAGAGCTCCGGTTCCGGCGGCACGACGACGTACTGCGCCGTCTGCCCGAGCGCGAGCTCAATGAGCGGCGCCGCTTCCACGTTGACGCGAATGAGATCGGCGACGAGTCCGTACGCGTTTTTGAAGGGCGAGTTTTTGTCTTCCTTCATAGAGCGGAGCGTCTCCCGAACGCCCGGACTGAGCCCTTCGTATTTGCGCAGTAAGTCTTTAAGAAGATTGGTACGTTCGTCGAACGCGGCGCGCTGGCGTTCCAGATTCGTGAATTCGACCTGCTTTTCGCCGAGCTCGCGCCTGATCGCGGCGCGGCGCTTTTTGAGCTCGCCCAACTTAACGAACGACGCGGTCTTGGCTGTGACGAGGGTCGTTTCGCTCGTTTTGAGCGTCGCGACTTCCGCGGTCAGCTGCGTCTGGCTCTGCGAGACCGTCTTGCACTGGAGGCGCTTCTGCGCCGCCGACTGTTCGAGCGCGGCGCGGCGCGATTCTAAGCCCGCAAGTTCGCCCGCGTAACGGCTCGTTTGCGCGTTCTTCTCCTGCAGTTCGGTCTGAACGGTTTCGCGCTCTTTGGAAAGGTCGGCAATCCGCGCGCCGAGCTCTTCGCTCGCCGCGGTTTCCTTACCGAACGCGACTTGAATTTCCTCGACGCTTTTGCGCGCGTCGTCGAGTTCCGCCTGCGCCTGACGCGCCGCCGCGTCGTCGCTGGCCTTTTTCGAAACGAGCTGGTACGCCTGAAGCGCGTATCGGCCCGCCTCTGCCGACCATTCGGCGATCTGGCCCGACTGGATTTCGATCGTCGATTCTTCCGCGACGATCTTCTCTCGCGTCGCCGAGAGGGACGCTTCGAGTTCGCGCAGTTCCTTTTCCGCGTTGGCGAGCTTCGCGGCGAGCTCCGCCTCTTTCGCTTCCGCTTCCTGTATTTTGCCGGAGCAGTCGGCTTCGAATTCCGAATAGTTGTTCGTTTCGTCGTTGAGCTTGTCGCGTTCGGACGTCTTTAGCCGCCATTCGTAAAGACTTACCTCGGTCCGCAGCTTCTGGAGCCGCGCCGTATAGAGCCGGTAATTTTCCGCCTTTGCGGCCTGCGATTTTGTTTTGCGGAGCTGCCCTTCGATTTCCCCGACGATATCGGAGAGCCGGAGCAGATTCTGTTCGACGCGTTCGAGCCGGCGCGCGACTTCCTGCTTTTTCGCGTTGAATCGGGAGACGCCCGCCGCATCTTCGAGCACGGCGCGCCGCTGGATACTGGAGCTTTGCAGGAGCGCTTCGACGCGCCCCTGTTCGATAACGGCGTAGCCCTGAGAGCCGAGCCCCGCCCCGCTGATGAGATCGCGGAAATCTTTGAGACGGCTCGCCTGCCCGTTAATGAGATATTCGGATTCGCCGCTCCGATAGACCCGGCGCGTGAGGTGGATTTCGTCGGCGTCGAGCGGGAGCCGGCGCTTGCTGTTGTCGAACGTGAGCGTAACTTCCGCGGATCCGAGCGCGGATCGGGACGCCGAGCCGTTAAAGATAACGTCGGTCATTTCGTCGCCGCGGAGCCGTTTCGCGCTCTGTTCCCCCAACGCCCATTTAATAGCGTCGACTACGTTCGATTTGCCCGAACCGTTAGGACCGACGAGCGCGCAGACGCTTTCGTCGAGTTCGAGGCGCGTTCGATCGGCAAAACTTTTGAAACCGTACAGTTCGATCGATTTTAACATGGTAAATGACCGCCGTCTTAGGGCCGAAGAGGAGTCGATAGGGCATACTGGGGGCGCAAAACGGCTCTGCGCCGATTGGGACGATAACAAAACGCAAGAAATCGCGCAAGAGAGATTGTCAGGAAGAATTCGCTCCGCGGGCCGCCGCGAATGGGAGAGCGGCGCTCAAAAATAAGACCCGGCGCCGCGTCTGGCTCCGCCGGGAGACCGGCCCCGGCGGATTTAATATGATTCGCTCTATGGAATTACCGCTGGCGCCGTCGACGTCTTTCGTATTCCGCGGCGCGCTGTTTCCAGTAGTTCATAATCATTTCGATCATCGCGACGCAGTTGGCTCGCGCGGTTTCAGGATCGTATGCCTGCATTTCGCTAAACGTATGTCCGCACGGCTCTAACTCGTCCCCCTCGTACCCGCCGCTCACGCCGACGAGCCATTTGCCGAAGAAGCCTCTTTTGTATTTGAAGATATAGTAGCGCATGCCGTTGTAGACGAAATCGCCGGCGTGCGCGATTCGACGGGGTTTCTTGCCCAATTCGTGCGGATCGGCAAGCCATTCGATCATATTCTCTTTCGCGGCGGCCGCCTGTTCGTCGTTCATTTCGTATTCCTCTGCAGTTTGTTTGGGGAAACGCCTTTGGGGCCGTTACTTCTTATAGAACCGATTGGCGACGCCCGTCTCGACGAGAAAGATCGCCGCCAGTAAAACGGCCAGGAACGCGTACGGATCCGTTCCCTTTTCGCGGCGCGCGGTTTCGAGCGCTTTGCCCGTCGCTTTAAGGTCGAGATTTTTATACGGAACGCCGTCCCAGAGCGTCTTCCATTCGTCGTCCGGATAGCGCGTCATATCGAATTCGGCGGCCGGCGTCGCGACGGCAAACGCCGCGTCGATCGACTCGCCGTCTTTATTGGGCGTCGTGCGCACGCGGTAGATTCCCGGCTCTTTCGCGCCCGGAAAGCGAATCTGGCGGCGTTCCACGTCGGTCGGCGTCGAGATCGACTCTCCGCGCGGAGTCGTAACCGTCGAGACGGCGGGGAATATTTTCAGCGGCGAGCGGAGCGTCGCGACTTCGCCCGACGAGTAGTTGAGAATCGACGACGAGCTTGACGCGAGCCGGCGCGCGAATCCGTCGGCGAGCACGACGAAGACCCACGCCGCGTCCCCGCTCGTGAGCGCGTTCCACGGCCGATCCTGCGTCGAGTCGGACACGGGCGTAGCGAGCGTCGCGACAAGACCTCTGCCGAGCCTGTTCTCGACGATTGCGGGCGGCTCGTTCTCCTGTTCCGCGCCCTCTTTCTCTTCCGGCGCGGCTTCGATAGGCGCGAACGTCGCGACGACGGCCGCCGTCTCGGCGAGATCTTCGAGTTTCCAGTAGCGTCCGACGGGCAAGGCGTCCCACGGAATTCCGAACCGTTCGAATTGCCGGAACTGCGCCAGGAGCGGCTCCGTATAGTCGCGCGGGAGAATCTGCGCGTTCCAGTTTTTAACGCGCGTTTGAGACGCCGGCTTATACCCGAAAAAACGAACCGCTTCCGGGGTCTGGAACCCCGCGGTCGGCGCCGCTTCCCGGCCGAGAAAGACGCCGACGCCGCCGCCGTTTTCGACGAACGCCGTGAGCTTCTCAATAACGTTCGGCTCAGGCGCGGGCGGGTCGAGCAGGAGTATCGCGCGATAGCGTTCGAGCGCGTCGGGAGACGCGGAAAGGAGATCGCGCGGCGCGTTCGTGCGTTTGGAAGCGCCGCCGTTAGAGGACTTAGCCGCCTGCTTGTACGGAATCGCGTCGAGTTCAAAGGGCGCGCGGCCGGTCCGCCGCAGCTCGTCCGGAGCGAGCGCCTGCGAGATAAAGAGCGCTTTCTCGGCGACCGGTTCGGGCGCGACGACGAGCAGCCGCAGTTCGTCCGCGACCTCAAACGCGAACCAGCGCGCGTCGTCCGCTTCGAGCGCGTCGCCGCCGATAATCCTTACGGCGCCCACGCACGGTCCGACGGGCAGTTCGGAGATCTGGAAATTGAGCGAGCGTTTCGACCGGCCTTCGCCGAACGAAACGGTCTGCGTTTCGCGGCGGACAACCGCGTCGGAGTTCGTAAATATTTGCGGATTCGAGAGATCGTCGGGGAGCTTTTTCGGGTCGAAAATAACCGTTTCGATCGGCAGGTCGATCGCGTTTTCGCCGACGCGCTCCACGTCGACGTCGACGCGCAACGCGCCCTGCGCCGAGACGGTCTCCGCCGAGAGCGCGACGTCGACGATCGCCGCGTCGCGATACGCGCCGTCGCCAAGGTCGACGAAATAGAGCGTCGGAGGCGGCTCCGTCTGACTCGCGTTCGGAGCGAGCATGCGGCGTATCTTCTGGACGTCGTTCGCCGGCCACGCCTGACGAGTCGAGTCGGTTATGACGAAAATCTCGCGCGTCTGGAGCTTAGAGCGTTTAACGAGCGCGATCGCTTCGAGCGTCGACTGCGCCGCGGAACGGCCCGCGGGCTGGATATGGAGCTTGTCGAGCCGCTGCTTCGCGGCGAATCGGTCGGGCTGGAACGCGTCCCCGTCGTAAGTTCCGTCGAGAATCGCCAGTTCGCTCCCTTTCGACGTCTGATCGACGATCGTTCGCGCGGTCGCGATCGCGCGGTCGAAGAGCGTCGCGTTCTCTTTAACGCGGCCCATGCGCGCGGACGTGTCGACGACGATCGCGGTCGCAATCGCGCCGTCCCGGCCCGCAATTCCGACCGCTTCTCCGCTTTCGGAACTCGCGTCCGGAGCCGGCTGCGCGAGCGGCTGACGCGGCGTTTCGCGCGTGAAAAACGGGCGCGCCAGAAGTAGCCCGAGCGAGATAAAGAGCGCGCAGCGAAGGCATAAAAGGAGAATTCGTTTGAGCGACAGTCGACGCCTGTTCGACGCGAGCCGCTCTTGCGCAAACCGCAGCGCGGGAAAGACGATACGTTTGGGCTTTCCTTTCGAGAGCAGGTGAATCGCGATCGGAATTAAGACGGCGGCGATTCCCGCGAGAAAGAAGAGAGGAGTTGTAAAAGTCATCGCGCCCTGCGTCCTTAGTGAAAACGTGCGCCGAAAGCGCGGCGCCGGCGGCTAGTATACCAAAGAACGCGCCGCGAGACAAGAGCGCGCGCGGCGATAAAAAACGCCCGGCCGAGGGTGTTCGGTCGGGCGTTTCGATTAACCGTTTCAAGCGCCGAAAAGCGAATTACTTCACTTCGAAGTCGGCGTCGATGGCGTCGTCGTCGGCGTTCGGTTTGCTTTCGCCCTGTTCAGGCTGAGCCTGGGCCTGCGCCGCCTGATCCTGCTGCGCGCGTTCGTAGAGCGCTTTGCTCATGGCGTGAGAAGCCTGTTCGAGTTCGGAGAACGCGGACTTGATCTTGTCGGCGTCGTCCGTCTTGCACGCTTCGCGCGTCTTTTCGATCGCCGCGTCGAGCGCGGATTTGTCTTCCGGACGCAGCTTGTCGGCGTGCTCTTTGAGCAGCTTTTCGAGCTCGAAGCACATCGATTCGGCCTTGTTCTTCGCTTCGACGAGTTCGCGGCGCTTCTTGTCTTCTTCCGCGTGCTCTTCCGCGTCTTTACGCATGCGTTCGATTTCCGCTTCGCTCAGGCCGGACGACTGCTCGATGCGGATCTTCTGCTCTTTCTGCGTGCCAAGGTCCTTCGCGCGGACGTTCAAAATACCGTTCGCGTCGATATCGAAGGTAACTTCGATCTGCGGCAAGCCGCGCGGAGCGGGCGGAATTTCTTCCAAGTTGAACTGGCCGAGGAGCCGGTTCGCGGACGCGATTTCACGCTCGCCCTGATAGACCTTGATCGTAACCGCGGTCTGGTTGTCGTCGGCGGTACTGAAGACCTGCTTCTTTTCCGTCGGAATCGTCGTGTTCTTTTCGACGAGTTTCGTCATAACGCCGCCGAGCGTCTCGATACCGAGCGACAGCGGAGTTACGTCGAGCAGCAGGACGTCTTTGACTTCGCCCGCGAGCACGCCGCCCTGAATCGCCGCGCCGACCGCGACGACTTCGTCGGGATTGACGCCCTTGTGCGGTTCCTTGCCGAAGATCTTCTGAACCGTTTCCTGAACTTTCGGGATACGGGTCGAGCCGCCGACCAGAACGACTTCGTCGATATCGGACGGCGAAAGTTTCGCGTCGCGCAGCGCCTGCATGACGGGGCCTTTCGTGCGTTCGATAAGGTGGTCGACCATGCGTTCGAATTCGGAACGCGAAATCGACATTTGCAGGTGTTTCGGGCCGGTCGCGTCTTGCGTAATGAACGGAAGGTTGACGCTGCTCGTCTGCTGCTGGCTGAGTTCGCACTTTGCCTTTTCCGCCGCTTCCTGCAGACGCTGGAGCGCCATCGGGTCTTGACGGAGATCGACGCCGTACTTTCCTTTGAAGTCGTCGGCCATGTAGTCGATGAGGACCTTGTCGAAGTCGTCGCCGCCCAGGTGCGTGTCGCCGTTCGTGCTGACTACTTCGAAGACGCCGTCCGCAACTTGCAGAACGGAAACGTCGAACGTGCCGCCGCCGAGGTCGAATACGACGATCTTCTGGTCGACGTCTTTGTCGAGTCCGTAAGCGAGCGCCGCAGCCGTCGGTTCGTTGACGATTCGTTCGACTTCCAAACCGGCGATCTGGCCCGCGTCTTTCGTCGCCTGACGCTGCGCGTCGTTGAAGTACGCCGGTACGGTAATGACCGCCTTATTGACTCGGTAGCCGAGGTGCGCCTCGGCCGCTTCCTTAAGTTTGCGCAGCGTTTTCGCGGAAATCTCCGCGGGCGTGTACGTTTTGCCGTCGACTTCTACTTTGACGTAATCTTCGCCGACGCCGACGACCTTGTACGGAACCGTCGTTTCTTCTGAACCTACTTCGTTTCGTTTGCGGCCCATGAATCGCTTGATTGACGCAATGGTGCGCGTCGGATTCATAACGGCCTGACGTTTCGCGAGCTCGCCGACGAGCGTTTCGCCGGAGTCGGTGAACGCGACAATACTGGGGGTCGTGCGGTAGCCTTCCGGGTTCGGAATAACCTTTGCGTCCTTGCCCTCCATTACCGCGACGACAGAGTTGGTGGTCCCCAAATCGATGCCGATAATCTTTTCGCCTTGAGCCATGATCAATTCTCCTTAATCTGTATGTCCTCAGCTTTGCCCTGACGGCCCTTTAATGTGGCCGCGCCGTATAGGCGCCGGGGAAGCTGTGTTTTGCAATTGGTTTGCCGCGCCGACCGTTGCGGTCTTGCGGCTGATTTCTAATGAAGCAAGCGCGGCGCCAATTAAAATTTTTCCAAGATTTTGATTTTTCCCCGATTCCATTTTTCCTATTTTTACAGTCGGCCCCGCAGAGAAAGGGAAGGAATCGGTAGAGAAAACGTTTGAAATCTGCCATTTTGGCGCTGAACGCCGCCGGGCGCCGGAGCCGCGTCCCTTGCGAAAGCGCGGTTCGAAGGTACAATAGAAAGTCGTTTGGGGCAGGACGGCGGCGGTCTCCGCGCGCCGGAAACGCGCGTTGCGGACGCCGCGAAAGGAAAGAGTTTATGAACTATCTTATCACTGGAGGCGCCGGTTTTATCGGCTCGCATTTAGCGGAATACTTTTTGAATCGCGGCGACTCCGTTTCGATCGTCGACGATCTCTCGACCGGAACCTGGCGGAACGTCGCGCAGCTCGACGGGAATCCGAATTTCCACGCGTACATTTCCGACGCGGCCGACGCCGTTCTCATGGAGCGCGAGATTCGGCGCGCCGATTTCGTCTTTCATCTGGCGAGTTCCGTCGGCGTCAAACTGATTGTTTCCCAGCCGGTCGAATCGATACGCCGAATTGTGCGGCCGACCGAAACGATCGTCGATCTGTGCGCGAAATACCGCAAGCCCGTCTTACTGACGTCGACGAGCGAAACGTACGGCAAGACGGAAACGACGCCCTTCCGGGAAGATATGGACGTTACGCTCGGCCCGAGCTGCAAGAACCGTTGGGCGTACGCGATCGCGAAGCTGCTCGACGAATTCTATCTCCTGGCGATGCGCGAACAGACCGCGCTGCCCGTCTATATCGTGCGGCTCTTTAACGTCGTCGGGCCGCGTCAGACCGGCAGTTACGGCATGGTCCTGCCGCGGTTTGTCTCCGCCGCGCTCAAAGGGGAGCCGCTCAAGGTCTACGGATCCGGCAAACAGTCGCGTTGCTTCTCTTCCGTATACGATATCGTCGAAGGACTTGCGCGCATTTCCGCGTCCGAAGAGGCGGCGGGCGAGGTCGTCAATTTGGGAAGCGATCAGGAGATCTCCATTTTGGATCTCGCCAAGCGCGTAATCGAGCTGTGCGACTCGAAGTCGGCGGTTGAGTTTGTGAGCTACGAAGAAGCGTACGGCCCGAATTTCGACGATATGCAGCGGCGCCTCCCCGCGCTCGACAAGGCGCGCCGGCTTATCGGCTGGGATCCCAAACGTTCGCTCGACGAGATCGTTATTGAAACGCGCGACTGGCTGCGGGAAAACAACCGCTTTTAATCTCCTGCCGCCGACTGCGATATCTACTTTTGCGTGAGTATTATGGAAAAGATTAAAATCGCCGTTCTGGGAGCGACCGGCTATACCGCTCTCGAACTGCTTAAATTATTGCGCCGTCATCCCGCCGCGGACGTCGTCGCCGTTACGAGCCGGGAAAACACCAGTCCGATCGCGGAAGTTCATCCGTCGCTGACCGGGCAATATTCTATCTGCTGCGAAAACCTTAAGCCGGCGGATCTTCAGGCGCGCGGCGTTCAGGTCGTCTTCAGCTGCCTGCCGCACACCGCGACGGCGGCGGTCGCGCCGGAGCTGCTCGAGCTCGGCATGAAGGTAATCGATTTCGGCGCCGACTACCGGCTCAACGACGCGGCCGTCTTTAATAAGTGGTACAACGTCGTTCATCCGGACCCAGACCGACTCCCGTCGACGCCCTACGGGCTCCCCGAACTCTTCCGGGCTCAGATTAAAAATTCCGCGCTCGTCGCCAATCCCGGCTGCTATCCGACGTCGGCGATTCTTCCGCTCGCGCCGCTCCTCAAAGGGGGCTATATCGCGGAAGACGATATTATTATCGACTCCAAGAGCGGCGTTTCCGGCGCGGGCCGCAAGCCGAGCCTAAAGAACCTCTATCCCGAATGCAACGAAGCGATTTCCGCGTACGCCGTCGGAACGCACCGGCATACCCCGGAGATTGAGGAAGTCTTAACGACCGCAAGCGGAAAAGCGGCGAAGATTATCTTTACCCCGCACCTGACCCCGATGGACCGCGGCATTCTGACAACGACCTATTCCAAGCGCCTCAACGACGCGTCCCAAGAGGACCTGCTCGCCTATCTGCGCAAGTTCTACGCCGGAGAGCCATTCGTTCAGGTCGTCGACGCTTTGCCGTCCACGAAGGACGTCATTCACACGAACCGCTGTCACCTGACCGTGCGCGTCGTCGGTTCGCGCGTTATGACGATCTCCGCGATCGACAATCTGATTAAAGGCGCCGCCGGAGCCGCCGTGCAGAATTTCAACGTGATCTGCGGATTCGACGAAACGACCGCGCTGCTGTAAGTCAGAGTCCTTTCCCGCTTTTCTTTTGAAAGCCGTCTTGTTTGAAGCAGGGCGGCTTTTATTTTTTGCTGACGGTCGGTCTTTTTCGGTTCCGCAGTTTGGGTTGGCAAATCTGTTTGCGCGGTCGGCGGGCTGGGGCAAAACGGCAAGGTCGGCGCCGGTCGGTAAGCTGCAAACGCCCGTTTTTACGCGGTCAGAGCCTTGCGATCTGTATAAGCATATTGAGTCAGTTGGTTTATATAGAAATTTCTATTAGAAGCGCTTTTTTGACAATTATAGAAAGAAAAGTGAAACTTATACAAGTTTTTTTCGTCTGAGGTACTTGTCATAAAAAATTTTTCCGGTACCTTTTCTGCAGATGTAAAAGCAACGGAAAGCGTTGTAATAAAAATTTTTTACTAACTAGAACAGCGACAGGCCTTAAAGTTTTTTAAACTCAGGACGGTTTGAAAATCCTTGAGGCTGTTTTTTTTGTCGGAGCAGACAAAAACGCGTTTTAATTTCATTTCGTATTTTTTAACCTTGTGAGGAATACACACATGAAGAACTCTAACCGTTCTGGGTTCACCCTTGTCGAACTGCTCGTCGTTATCGCGATCATCGGCATCTTGATCGGGCTCCTTCTGCCCGCCGTTCAGGCTGCGCGTGAAGCGGCTCGCCGCATGCAGTGCACGAACAACGTCAAGCAGCTCAGCCTTGCCTGCCAGACGTTCCACGACGCTCACAACTTCCTTCCGAGCGCCGGCCACCAGATCCTGCTGAGAAAATACAGCGACGTCGGATCTTGGGAACGTTTCTCCGGTCTGCTCGTTCTGCTTCCGTACATTGAACAGCAGCCTCTGTACACGACGGCGATCCAGAACATCGAACAAGACCGCGGATGCCCGTGGAGCAGCGGCACGGCCGGATCGAACGGCCAGTATTACGCCTGGTGCCAGACCGTCAACGCGTACCTTTGCCCGTCCGACGGCAGCGGCAAGCAGGCCGACGGCGCGATGGCCGCTACGAGCTATCACCTCAACCGCGGCGACATCACCCTCCTTTGGGACTGGAACGAATACCGCGGCGCGTTCGCCGACGGCAACCAGCATGAAATGAAGCTCGCCGACATCACCGACGGCACGACCAACACGGCGTTCTTCTCCGAAGCCGTTATCGGTTCGAGCAAGACCGGCGAAAAGGTCAAGGGCGGCATCGTCCTCCTCGGCGGAAGCTTCAATTCGCACACCACCGACTGGGCCAACTTCTACTTCCAGCCTTCGACGTGCGCGGCCGCGCGCGGCTCCAACGGCGACATCGCCCGAGGATATAACGTCGGCGGAACCGGCGACCAGCAGATCGGCCGCCGCTGGGGCGACTCCAACGGTCCTTACACGATGTTCTACACGATTCTTCCTCCGAACGCGCCGACCTGCGCGCGCGGAAGCAACGAAGAGTGCTGCATCACGACGGCTTCCAGCAACCATTCCGGCGGCGTCAACGTCGGCATGGGCGACGGCTCGGTCCGTTTCGTGAGCGACACGGTCAACTGCGGCGATCAGACGAACGACCTTTACAGCGTCGTTCGCAACCAGTCGCGTCCGCAGGACTACGGCGGGGCTTCCGTCTACGGCGTCTGGGGCGCGATGGGCTCCTCGGCCGGCGGCGAAACCAACACCTCTCTGTGATTGCTGAGCGATAAGTTACATGTGCGGCGTCTCGCATGACCGCGGCGCCGCCAGCAGTTTAAGCGCCGGAATTTCGCGGGAGTCCCTCCCGCCGTATTCCGGCGTTTTTTTCAACGAACCGAAAGAGGCTCGCAAGAGCCGTTTTTTTATGAGGGCAACTTTAATAATGGCGAAGATGAGAATTTGCGCCGCCGCGTTTTTAATGCTTGGCGTTCTGTGCATGGTCGGCTGCGGCGAAAATAAAGACTATCGAAAAGTAACCGGCAAAGTGACGATGGGCGGCGCTCCGCTCGAAGGCGCGGACCTGATGTTTTATCCTCAGGATTCGACCGGAGAAGGAGGCGGGGGCAAGACGCTCGCCGACGGAACCTATACGATCACTTCTTCCGGCGCGACCGAGGGCGGCGTCGGCCTCAAACCGGGCCAATACAAAGTTACTATTGCGAAATACGCCGACAATAAAGATCCCGACCAGGAAGCGTTCGACAAGGGCGAAATCACGTACGACGAGCTTCAGCAGCGCGTCGCCGCGAAAGGGTCCTATTCCAAGGCGACGTCCTACGAGCTTCTCACTCCTTCAAAATATAAGCTCATGAACGACACGCCTCTGAGCGTGACGGTTACCAACGATCCGAAAGCGAACGTCTTCGACTTCAATTTGGACGAATGACGTTTTGACCGACACGGTCGATTAGGCCAAAAGCCATACGGCGCGCGGCGGGTTTTCACAGCTCGCCGCGCTTTTTCTTTGTGAAACGCCGTTGAGCGCGGCATATGGGCAAGATTTGCTAATTTACGCGGTTTTTTAGGAATATATTCAATAGAGCCAAAACTTTTTTAAAAAATTTTCTTTTTTGTCAATTTAATCTCGCGTAACTGCC
Source organism: uncultured Planctomycetota bacterium (assembly GCA_902786505.1). Taxonomy (GTDB): domain Bacteria; phylum Planctomycetota; class Planctomycetia; order Pirellulales; family Thermoguttaceae; genus RUG369. Next base: position 23,294 of record CADACS010000021.1, read on the forward strand.
CTCTAAAGTTAACTCAATATCCCCCATAAATTTGGTCCGGCGGATTTCGAGGCGCGCCGTTCGGTTCGCTCTTTTCCGGGGTTCAAAACGATATTTACAGAGTATACGTTTTAGTTATACTATTATTCAGACATACTGACGTCGGCTGCTGCCTTCTTTTGGAATGGGGGGGAAACGCGGTCGTCTTTTGCCTTTTCGCGTTCGAATTCGGGCGAAACGGCGTCCTTATTGGACTTTTGATAACATTATTAGAGGTTAACCAATGACAAAACAGAACTCTCGCTCGGCGTTTACTCTCGTCGAGCTCTTGGTCGTTATTGCGATCATCGGCATCTTGATCGGGCTCCTTCTGCCCGCCGTTCAGGCTGCGCGTGAAGCGGCTCGCCGCATGCAGTGCACGAACCAGCTCAAGCAGCTTGGGCTCGCCGCTCAGAACTTTCACGACGTTCAGAAAGTTCTCCCCAGCGCCAGTTATCAGACCCTTTTCAAGAAGTACAGCAGCAACGGCCAATGGGGGCGTTTCTCCGGTCTGTGCGTCATGCTTCCGTACGTGGAACAAAGCGCGCTTTATACCGAACTTCTCAAGCAGATCGAGAATGGCGGATGCCCTTGGAACGACGGCGTTGATTACGCGACCTGCAATCAGGTCGACGCGTTTCTCTGCCCGTCCGACGGTAAAGGCAAGACGGCTAAAGGCACGCGCGGATGCACGAATTACCACCTCAACCGAGGCGACATCACCCTCAATTGGGACTGGGACGAATACCGCGGCGCGTTCTCGAACGGCAATAAGCACGAAATGAGCTTCAGCGATATTGTCGACGGTCTTTCCAACACCGCATTTTTCAGTGAAGTTTGTATCGGAACTTCTCTCAACATGGAAAAGATCAAGGGCGGTCAAGTGAATTTGGGCGGCGCCTTCAACAGCGCGTCCACGAGCTGGGATAACTTCTACTTCCGTCCGTCCACCTGCGCCGCGGCGCGCGGAAGCAACGGCGAAATCAGCAAGAACTACTCTGTCGTTACCGTAACCGACCAGCTTCTTGGACAACGCTGGGCCGACGCTCAGAATCCTTACACGATGTTCTACACCATTCTTCCTCCGAACGCTCCGACCTGCGCAAAGTCGAATGAGAACAGCGTTATTACCACAGCTTCCAGCTACCATTCCGGCGGAGTTAACGTCTGCATGGGCGACGGCGCCGTTCGCTTTGTCAGCGACACCGTCAATTGCGGCGATCAGACGAACGACCTCAGCGGCGTCGTTCGCGACGCCTCCCGTCCTCAGGACTACGGCGGGAGATCCGTCTACGGCGTCTGGGGCGCGATGGGAAGCTCTTCCGGCGGCGAAACGGTTGCGCTTTGACGCCAGCGCGCGTTACGCGGGTAAAACCGGTCGGTTGATTTAAGAAGTGAAAGGCGTTGAGTGTGTCAACGCCTTTCTTTTGAAATATAAGAGGATAAAAATGAAGTTGGTAAAAGTTTTATTAGCGTCGTTTCTTCTCGTCGGTTTATGCGCTTTTACTGGCTGCGGCAAAGATAAAGATTATCGCGCCGTTACCGGTACGGTTACGATGGGCGGCGCCCCGTTGGAAGGATGCATTTTGACGTTCTTTCCCGAAGATAAAGAGACGGGCGAGGGCGGCAGCGCGAAAACGGACGCGAGCGGCGCGTATTCCGCTACGTCTACCGGCGCTGAGAACGGCGGCACGGGCTTGAAGCCCGGCGTCTATTCGGTAACCGCCATGAAGAACGAAGAAGTCAAAAATCCGGACGACGAAGCCTATGAAAAGGGCGAAATCACGTACGACGAACTTCAGGAACGCAAGCAGAAGAAGGGCGCGTATGCTAAGAGCTCCGGGGGCGAACTCCTTACGCCTCGCAAATTTCTGGATCCCAATTTGACGCCTTTGAAAATTACCGTTACCAACGATCCTAAGGCGAACGTTTTCGATTTCAATTTGGACGAATGACGGTTTGACCGACACGGCCGTTCGGGCCAAAAGCCATACGGCGCGCGGCGCGTTTTTACGGCGTTCCGCGCGCTTTTTCTTTATGCGGCCGGAAAAATAAAAAATTTTTTTAATAATCCGCTTGACGAAACCGAAAGTTAGGTTAAAATCACTGAACCGTCGTTAATCGGCGGCTTGATCGGAGTACGCTCCGGTCCGATATTTAAAAAGTAGGTAATGCAAGAGTGGCGTAGTAACACATACTACTATAATTTTGTCGATGAGGTCGATTCGATCGACCTAAGAGTTCAAAACT
>CADACS010000022.1 GCA_902786505.1 uncultured Planctomycetota bacterium
CGGGACGATTGGCTGCCGCAGGCCCGGGAGCTGGACGATTGATTGCCGACGGAGTCGGGCGATTGACCGCCGCTGGCGCTGGCGTTGGACGGTTGATCGCCGAGGGCGTCGGGCGATTAACCGCCGTCGGCGCAGGCGTAGGACGGTTGATCGCCGTTGGGACAGGGCGATTGGCCGCCGAAGGCGCAGGCGTGGGGCGGTTGATTGCCGCTGGCGCGGGGCGATTAACCGCCGCCGGCGCAGGCGTAGGACGGTTGATCGCCGAGGGCGTGGGGCGATTGGCCGCCGGCGTAGGTCGGTTGATCGCGGGGCGTGCCTCCGTATTGGTCGACGTATTTTGAGGCCGCGTCGGTCTAATATCCCGATCCATATTCACTCCGATTGGACGAGGACGGCTGGTTCCATCCGGTCTTTCCGTAATATTTCCGGGCCTAACGCCTCCGGGTCTTACCGGGGTGTTTCCGGGTCTGACGTCACCGGGTCTTGTCGGCGTATTTCCGGGCTTAACGTCGCCAGGTCTCACGGGCGTATTTCCGGGCTTAACGTCGCCAGGTCTTACCGGGGTATTTCCGGGCTTGACGTCGCCAGGTCTTACCGGGGTATTTCCGGGCTTAACGTCGCCGGGTCTCACGGGCGTATTTCCGGGCTTGACGTCGCCAGGTCTTACCGGGGTATTTCCGGGCTTGACGTCGCCGGGTCTCACGGGCGTATTTCCGGGCTTAACGTCGCCAGGTCTCACGGGCGTATTTCCGGGCTTGACGTCGCCGGGTCTCACGGGCGTATTTCCGGGCTTGAAGTCGCCGGGTCTCACGGGTGTAATTCCGGGCTTAACGTCGCCAGGTCTCACTGGCGGTTTTCCGGGGGTGAAAGGTCTAACCGTACCGGGCTTGCCGGGGACTGGTCTGGTTCCGGGAACTCCCGGTTTGATTCCTCCGGGGCCGAGCGGTTGCGGCTTGGGGCCGGGACGCACGTCTCCAGGGCGATAACCCGGAACGACGGGGCCGAAGGGCGGTCGGTGATGATCGTCAGGGCGGATATCAGGCCGACGTCCGGGATGGCCCGGGACAGGCGGTCTGTACCAAGGACGGTCATGGTAGGGCTTGATATGGATATCCGCACGGCTGCCGTGCCAAATCAGGTCGAAAATGGGATCGTGCCAATGTCCGACGGGATTGACGAAGATTTCAGTTCGCCACCAAGGAGAGGTTGGACGGTAGTGCGGGTTCCACGAACGGTATGGACCCCAGTATCGGTTGTAGCCGATAAAGAAGTTCAAATGACCGTTTACAATGGTAATTCCAATGCCCGTTTCCCCGGGAGGATATCCCCACGGGCTCCAATAGGGCCAAGGGGTAAACGGTTCAACCCATACGCCATACCAAGGCCGGTAAGTCCAAGCGCGAGCGCTGAACAGTTCCCAGCTCGGCACATAGTAGTACGGACGGACAAAGTATTCTTCGACAACGCTGTCGTAATACGTGTTCGCTTCGTAACTGTCCACGTACGTCTGAATAACCGTAGGCGCAAGAGGCTCAGGCAGTTCATTTTGAGCGATAAACTCGTCTTTGAATTGCGTATTGCGCAGATTTTCCGGGGCCGGCTTGATGAATTCTTCTTGCATTGGGTGTTCGCCAAGCCAGTAGATTCTCCCTGTCGAGTCGTCGACAACTGCGGCGACAACTTCCAATTTGCCGGAGCGAACAAGGTCTTGTACGACCGTCGACTTCATGAGGATCATTTCGAGCGACTGCCATACGAGCGCTTCGGAGACAACGTTGGCTAAGTCGTTGCCCTTCAAGTCGGGATAGGCTTCTTTGGAACGCGCGATCGCAGGACCGACGAGATTGTAAAGTTTCATCTCTTGCGTGGTCGTCCCGGCGGGCAGCGTCTTAGTTTTGGATAGCGAGAGCTTTGCCGTTTCGTTGTAGGCGCGTTTTGACAGCGCGTCGTACTTGTTAATGAGGTTAGTGACGTCGCGGCTGGGAAAATGCCCCATCACGACCAGCAACGGAGTTTGGAGATTCATTACCCCATACTCTACGGCGGCCAAGTCGTCTGTCGTTACAGCGCCGGCGGTAACCCCCGAAAGATAGACGTCGCGATCGCTTGTTTGCGTCAATGTTGTCGGAAGGATCGGCATATCCAAACTGTAAAGGATCGTAGCGAGCGGATAAACGCGTCCTCTAACGTCGGTTGTAAGAGCGACGTCGGAACTCTCGTTCAAATAACCCGCGTTACCGGCGACAAGCTGCCGATAGGCCTCGTCGGGCGTGGTAACGACGTCGGCGGACGGAAGATAGAGCTCGTCGGCATACAAGCCGGACGCGGCGCTTTCATAGGTTTCGTCCTGTCCGAGCACGAGCGGAAGCTTGACGACTTCTTGCGCGGACGCGGCCGACAGCGAGGCAACGAACGTGACGACAACCGGGAAAACCGCCGTTTTCCAATATTTAAATCCAATCCAATTCATTTTTACCCTCCCCAACAGGGTTAAGTTGTTTTAGACGGACTAACGCGAGGTTCATAAGCGACCGCATGACGGGCGCGTCAAAAATTTGGTCGCGAAAAGTTAGCGTTCCTTTGCAAAACTATCAAAACCTCAAGCACGGATTATAATCAAGTATGCAAAAAAGTTTAGTATTTTAGATGTTTTTTGATAAATTTTGATTTTGTTTTAAGATAAAAATTTTTTATTTGTTCAAAATAATAACTTCGAAAATAAAGCAGTAAATTAAGCTTTATCTAATTCGCTCGCGTCGTAAAACAGTTTGAGGGCGTCATCGTACGCTTTGGCGGAGGTTGCTTCCGACTCCTTTTCTCGGATTTTAACGCGGTTTTGAACGGCCAGAGCGAAGTTGCCAGCCCTTGATTAAATTTAGGTTCAGCCTAAAATGAACGGGTGAAGGAGTCTGTCGTTTTTTATCGAAAAACGAAGGGAATTTACGGCTCTCAGATGCGTTCAAACGAATGGCGCCGTCGTTTTCGTCTCCTTGCTTACAGTGCGTTACAACCGTTAATATTGGAATGTCCGCATTGTGACGCCTTTTGATTTTTCTTGCCTTTTATGAAAGGATCGCCGTACATTGACGGTCCGCGGGAGCTTTCATGTCGAGTCCACTTATTATCAGCGTTTCTGGGTTGCGAGGTGAAATTGGCGTTACTCTGACGCCAGACGTTGCTATTCGTTACGCTTTGGCATATTCAAAGTCCGTCGAATCTTCTGACCCGTTTGTTATTGCATACGACGGTCGTCGTTCTGGCTCAATGTTTGCCGACGCGATTTGTTCCGCTTTGAACGCAGTCGGTCGGACTACGCTGTACGCCGGCGTGGCGGCAACGCCTACCGTCGGCGTTCTGGTTCGGCAGTTCAAAGCGGCCGGCGGGATTCAGATTTCCGCAAGTCATAATCCGCGTCAATTCAACGGCTTGAAGCTTTTTTCGTCCGAAGGGCGCGTTATTCCCAAAAAGGAAGGCGAGAAAGTTCTTGAGGTATACAAGCAGTCCGAGAACGCCCCGATGGGGATGGGCGGCTGGGTCGACGTGGAAAGACTTGGGGATCGCGTTCTGATCGAGGATTCAACGGTCGCCCATATGGAAGCTGTTCTCAAAACGGTTGACGTCGACCTGATTCGTTCGAAAAAATATCGCGTTCTCCTAGATTCAAACAACGCGTCTGGCAGTTTGCTCGGCAAACGGCTTTTAGAAGCGCTCGGGTGCGACGTAGTAATCTGCGGCGACACGCCCAACGGTAATTTTCTGCACACGCCCGAACCGACCGTCGACAATTTGCAGAGCGTGTTCAATAAGATCGGCGAAGCGGGCGCCTGCGTCGGTTTCTGTCAAGATCCCGACGCGGACCGACTGGCGCTCGTCGACGAGAACAGTCGCTATATTGGCGAAGAGTACACGACTGCGATTTGCGCGAAAAACAGATTGCAGAAAGCAAGCGCGACAGGGGAAAAAGGCCCGTTCAATCTTGTAATCAACTGCGCGTCCAGTAGGATGTCGCTTGATATTGCTGAGGAATTTGGCGGGAAATGTTACCGTTCTCCCGTTGGAGAGGCGAACGTCGTCGACTTGATGAAAGCTAAGAACGCGATTTATGGCGGCGAAGGAAACGGCGGCCCGATTGACCCGGCCGTGGGGTTTGTCCGCGATTCGTTTGTCGGTATGGCTCAGACTCTTGAGTTTATGGCGCGTAACGACAAGCCTCTCTCTTTGCTCGCCGACGAGATCCAAGGTTACGCGATTGTTAAGCGGAAGGTCGGCTTGCCAGAGGGCGGTTTCCAGAAGATTGTCGATCTTCTTACCGACGCGTTTGCTAATGAAGAGAAGAACACAGAAGACGGTATTCGCATCGATTGGGAAGACGCTTGGGTTTTGGCGCGTCCGAGCAATACGGAGCCAATTGCCCGAATTATCGCGGAGGCGCCGACCGCAGAGCGTGCAAACGAACTTTGCGACCGCGTCGAAAAGATTATGGGACTGAGATAGAAAAACGGCTCGCTTTTAGAAGCTTGTTTTTAGGAATAACTTTCTAAGAGTTTACAACACGCGAGGCCGCTTAGAAACGCCGTTTGTTTGGAGTTTTGACTTTCGCGTTTGAAATAGCAAAAAAATATCAATATTGATATACCATCAAGTTAGGGGATTAGGTACTATGAAGATAATGATAGGCAGCGATCACCACGGTATTGACGCCCGGCTTAATTTGGGCCGAATCGTCGCGTCGCTTGGGCATGAGGTTCTTGACTTTGGACCTACTCCCGATAAACCGGATCCTGTAGACTATCCCGACGTAGCCGGGCCCATTGCGAGCGCGGTTTCGAAAGGAGAGGTCGATCGCGGGATATTGATCTGCGGCACGGGCATTGGAATGAGCATTGTTGCGAACAAGTTTCCGGGCGTTCGAGCCGCTCCTGTCGTCGACGTATTTTCCGCTGAATTGAGCCGCCGACACAACAACTTGAACGTGCTGTGTCTTTCAGGCGATATGCTGACGGAGTCGACTATAAACGACGTCGTTACTACGTGGCTGAAGACTGATTTTTCAGCGGAAGAACGTCATGTTCGACGGTTGAACCGTCTTGCGGAAATCGAACGCGATCAGATATCGAAAAACAAGGAATCCGATTGATTTTGTTTTCGGCGCGAACATGGCGTATTTCAAGGACGTTCAAGAATTAGTTTAACTATATTCGCTATCAAGGAAGTGGTCCAGGAGGGAACGCGCATGGCATGGAAGAATTGGACTGGAGAACAGCGGCTTGCCAGAAGAATCTTAGAATCTAAGTTCTACAACGGCCGACGGTCGAAGAACGGAAAGCCAAATCCCCTTTATTCGATCATTACGGTAGCCTTGGTTGCGTTCGGTTTTGTTTGGACGTGCGGTTCGCCCAAAGACAAGAGCGAAAGCGACAAAGAGGAAGGGAAGCCTGTCGCTCAATCGGCGGAAACCGAAGACGTCTATGGCGAGTCCTATTCTCTAGTCGCCGACGGTCAGACCTATTCGATTCCCGAAACGAGTTCGACGACGTTGGAGACTTCCGGTTCCGGGCGCTTTACCGTCCCCAGCGTCGAGCGAGTAACAATAGAACGCTGCGTTGACGGCGACACGCTTATTGTGATTACGTCGACCGGCGAACGCGAACGCGTGCGCCTTATCGGCGCCAATACGCCGGAGACGGTCAAGGCGAACAGTCCAGTGGAACCTTACGGTCCGGAGGCGTCCGCCTATACTAAGATGCGCGTTGAGGAGACGGGCAACGTCGCGACTCTTGTCGCCGACGGTTCAACATACGACAAGTACAATCGCAGACTTGCTTTTGTCTATTTAGGCGACGAACAGTTCTCTCTTAACGAGGACCTTTGCCGTCAGGGATTAGCGAAAGCAGAGACTCAGTACAGCTTTTCCAAAGAGATGAAGCTTCGCCTGACGCAAGCCGCCGACGTTGCAAGGAGCGAAGGACTGGGTATCTACAGCCTTGCCGAATAAATAGTTTTTCCTATTGTCTGAGAAAAAGGCGAAGGACGTTTTGACGTAACCTTCGCCTTTTTGTTTGGAGTTAACAGAACGATCCGTTTAGTTCTATAAGCTATTCTTCTTTAAGAAAACTTAGCTGAGTCTTTTCCATTGAGTTGTTCATTTTTAATCAAACAAGCGGGCCTTGAACGGTAGACGTTCAAAGCCCGCTTGCTCGTTTTTTATGACTCAGAAGGGAACGTTACTTATTTGACGTAAGGTAACGATAGTAATAGCGGTCGTTTGGCGCCGCGTCGCCGTCGGTGGTGAAACCGCTCCAGTCTCCAAAGACGTCGATACCGTCCGTCCACTTGAAACGGAAATTGGGGAGGTTTGCCGTCAGTCCCAGAGCTTTTCGCGGAATAGCCAGTTCGAGTTCATTGCCTGAAATCGCATATTTAATCGGGGAACTCGACGTTTTATCAAGGGAACCTTCCTTCATTCCGGTAATAGCGAACCCCTTGCTCTCGGCGTCGGCCGCGACGAGGTAGTCGTTGCCCTTATCGCCAGTTTGCGCGTTTTCATCGACGTCTAAGAGGAGCGATATCCAATTAGAAGAGGAAAAGTCGCCTTCTACCGTATCTTTCATCTTGACGTAGAAATACAGGTTGGAAGCGTCGTACGAGACTCGCGATTCGACAAAATCGTTCCGGCCCGACTGATTTACATAGCGCATGCCTTTACCCCAGCCACGGCAGTCTCGATGTACTGGGTCGCTTACCGTATCGAAGAATTTTGGGCCGACTTTCTTCCAGTCGTCAAATTTACCGTCAATTTGAATCGGTTGCGGTTTGCCAGGTTCAGGTTGGGAAACGCCCTTAAATCTTCTAATATTAGAGATCAATTGGTAGTAATAGGCGTCCTCGTGCTTGCCCTTCATTGGCTCGCAATCGCGGCTAAATTCTGTGTTGTACTGGTCGACAAAGGAGACGGGCGTAGCGCCGTTGAAGGGAGCCGTTATATCGAACCGTCCGGCGATCCATTCGTTCCAGCCGGTAACAAAGATGATTTCCGGATCGACCTTCAGGGCGCGCTCCCACTGTTCTTGGAAGTTTTTACCGGTATAGTCGCAATCTTTCGGAGCCGGTTCGGCGCCGTTGTGATAGCTTCTTCCGTACGAGCGAGGGTTGCTCAGCACGCCAAGTTTTCCGTCGACTGCGTTTTGAGCGACGCCAACGCCCATTTCTTCAACTTCGCCCTTGTCGTTATAGAACTCATGCTGCGGATAGGCTTCCAGCCAACTCCATTGATTCTTCTTCGTCGGCCCCATGAAGTAGTCTGGCTGAGACGGTCTAAATGTGAAGAAGTTTAAAATATCAGCTCTTTCTTTGTCATATTCCCCAAAAGAGATTAGAAATACCGTATTTACAGGAGTTCCGTTAGCGGTTGCCGCCAACCATCGGACAGACTTCTGAGGATACGCTTTGTTTGCAACTTCTTCGTAATTACCCTCCGTCAGTTTATGGCCCCACCATCCGACTTTTGCGCCTGGCGCTTTTCGCAGTTCAACAGTATAAGTTCCTGCTGGAAGCGGTTTTTTAAATTCAATTGAGTATGGCGCGTTATCGCCGACTTTAATTGACTTTCTTTTGTCAATTGTCTTACCGGATTCGTCTAAAATAGCGACGCTGACAGCCGAATTGGTTTCCTTCCAAGTGGGGGAGTCGAGCGTTATTCTGTCGATTTCAACGTCGGACGCGAACTTTTGCGCTAACACGCCGTCGTTTTTTAATTCGTAGGGCTCGCAGTTAGTTGTTGAAAATACGTTATGCGAGAGGAGATCAGGATCGGCGAGAATGAGGGGCTTACCTTTCCAGGTGAACCATACGTCCGGATAAAAATTCTGGGAATAGACGTCGCGCCAGAGTTCGCGCACAACCTTATCGGGAGTCCAAAACGGGCAAAGGAACGCGACCTTCGGGACCTTATTCCCTTCTTTTTGCATCTCTGAAAAGACCTTAAAGAGGGGACGGTAGGATTCGGGGTAGGTGAGTTGGTTCGTTACGTCGAAACAGATTACGTCGACTCCGGCGTCGCCGAGCATTTGGGCATGCTTTCGCAAAACGGATTCGTCTTCTCCGACGTAGTAGCCAAAAATCGACTCGCCCCAATGATGCGGCGCCCCCAATGCGCCCCAGCATTTCGAATTCGGATCGTCTTTCGCTTCAGGGTGTTCTTCAAGAATTTTCGAAATATTGTAAGGACCGGCCTCGCCGTGGCGGCCGAGCCAGAGGAAATAGAAGCATGCAATATATTTATCGGGCCGCGTTGCTCCGACTTCGTCGAAAGTAGGGAGGGAACGCGAAAGATTGTCTGTCGCGACCCACTGATCGCTTTGAGCGGGATTCCACGGAACGCCATTGTCGATTGCCGGCTGATTCTCTTCCGAATAGACGTTTGCGTTGGAGTTGAATAACGCCGGGATCAGCGCAAAACCAATGACAATCAGGAATAATTTTTTCTGAAAAAGTTTACTCATTTTGATATCAAAACTAATTAACGATCGATTTCTTATGGTCAAACCTTTTGTGTCGAGTAAGGAATGAGACGCGAAAAAATGTCTGCGTCTCACCCCCAAGTCAATTTTACTTTGAACCTAATCCTCATGCAAGCGTCGACAGAAGTAAACTCAGGAATTTATAGACGGTTGTTTTTATAGATTAGACGAGCTTAGGAAGCATAGTAAGACGTTTAAAAAAAGATGGAATTAGCGAAAGATTAAAAAAGCTCCATGAGACTGACGTCCCATGGAGCCTACTATTACCGACTCACTAAAAGCGAACTCTCAAATCAGGAGCGAGGACGAACGCGTCCGGCGACACGGTAAGGAAGACCTTCAATACGGAGGAATCCGGTGGCGTCGTCCTGATTATAGGCGTCGCCGCCTTCCATCGTCGCAATACCTTCGTCGTACAGCGAGTTGACGCTTTCACGGCCGTTGAGAATGATGTTCCCCTTATAAAGCTTCAAGGAAACTTTACCGGTAACCGGCTTCTGAGCTTCCTTAATGAACGCGAGCAACGCGTCCATCTTAGCGCCGTACCAGAACCCGTAGTAGACGAGTTCGGCAACTTCCGGAGCGAGCCGGTCGCGGAGGTGCATGAGTTCGCGTTCCATCGTCAGTTGCTCGATATAACGGTGGGCGTCGTAGAGAATGGTGATACCGGGCGCTTCGTAAACGCCGCGGCTCTTCATGCCGACGAAACGGTTTTCAACCATGTCGATAATGCCAACGCCGTTGCGTCCGCCGATCTTATTCAACGCGGATACGACTTCGTAAGCGCTCATCTTCTGACCATTAACGGCAACCGGAACGCCAGATTCGAACTCGACCGTAACTTCTTCAGGTTTGTCCGGCGCGTCTTGCGGCTTGACGCACATGCCGAAATCGACGAGTTCCAACCCGTTGACGCTAAGGTCTTCGAGTTTGCCGGCTTCATAGCTGATATGCAGGCAGTTTTCGTCGGAGGAGTAAGGCTTCGCGAGAGAAACTTTCACTGGAATGTTGTTCTTCTCGCAATATTGAATCATTTCGGTGCGGCCGGGGAACTGCTTGCGGAACGCGTCAATACGCCACGGGACAATCATCTCGACGTCGGGACAAAGGGCTTCCGCCGCAAGTTGGAAACGGCACTGGTCGTTGCCTTTACCGGTTGCGCCGTGAGCGTACGCAGTCGCGCCGACTTCCTTAGCGACTTCCAGAATCTTTTTGGAGATCAGCGGACGCGCAATAGAAGTTCCGAGAAGATAGACGCCCTCGTACTTCGCCTGCCATTGAATAATCGGAAACGCGAAATCACGGCATAACTCTTCCTTGAGGTCGAGAAAACGAACAGACGCCGCTCCAATGTTTTCGGCTTTTTTGCGAATGGCTTCGCGGTCGTCGCAGGGCTGACCGAGATCGGCATACACCGCGTGAACCTCATATCCCTGATCCATCAACCAGCCAAGAATGACAGACGTGTCTAATCCGCCAGAATACGCCAAAACGCACTTTTTCGCCATTTCTATCCTCCCGTCGTAGGCTCAATTTCACTGGAGCAAGAACGTACAGTCAACGTTCTGAGGACGTCTCATAAAGAGCCGTCCGGACGAATGCCCCACGCCCGTCAGTCCGTCGGGACTGGAGATACCTCGGTCGCGGGCTAATCGTCTAGAAGACGCAGTCTTCCACGAATTTTTTCTATATCGTATACTCCCTTTTTCTTTTGACAAGTCTTGTATCGGAAAATTTTTTACGTCTTTTTCGTTAAAAAAGGGCCATGAGTACGAGCGCTCCATTTCATAACGTACAGGCGTCAGTAGTTCGCGCGTTTGCCAAAGAACTCAAAGAAGAATCTAAAACCGTCTTAAAACGCGTCTCCATTTCCACACGCTTTCGTCTTTCATTTTGCCCTTCAACGGGCGACGCGGCGGGACTCGACGTGCGCACAAACACAGTTCTGTATGCATTAAGACGCCAAGCTTGCCTTTTCGACATTGGTCGCAATTGAATCCAAACTCGTTTTGGTACGCGTATTTAACTCTTTCGGTACGGGCGCGTGTTGGAACCGACGTCTTAAAGAATCCCCTTGACTTTTATTGATTACGTTCAACAATATGTGCGTAGAGACGAAGGTTGTAATCGACAGACGTTTCTGTTTTGACGCATGTCGTTATGCCGATTTAGTTTTGAAAATAGCGGAGCCGGTTTGTTTGCATGTCTATGCATGATCTTTGATAGAAAGGCGGTTTCAAATGGCGTTTGACGGGTTGACGATTATTGGCGAATCCATTAACGATTCTGTTCCTTCTACGAACGCTCTTTATGAAGCGGGCGACTTTGACGGGATTAGTGAATTGGCTCGGTTTCAAGAGGACGGCGGCGCGAAGTATATCGACGTGAACGTAGGCGTTCGTTCTCCTGAAACGATGACTAAGGCGGTGAAGGCTGTTCTCGCTTCGACTCATGTTCCCGTTTCGATCGATTCGCCGGACTACGCTCTTGCGGAAGCAGGTTTACGCGCCTACGACCCTTCGCGCGGCAAACCCATTTTGAACTCCATTTCTCCGCTTCGTACGGAGATGTTCAATCTCTATTCCATAACGCCTTTCCGGCCTATTCTCCTTCTGACGGAACGCATTGACGAGTCGGGCGAAAGCGTGCCTTCCCGCACGGTTGACGACGTCTATTCCGCGGCCCTGTTTCTCTTTGAAAAGGCGAAAGAACGCGGTATTGAAAACGACGATATCATCTTCGATCCCGGAGTGTCTCCCATTGGCAGCGATTCCGAAGGCGCGTTAGGGCGGCTAGTGGGCGCGCTTGAAAAGATACACGCGAACCCCGATATGAAAGGCGTTCACGCATCCGTTGGACTAAGTAATTTCACCGTAATGCTTCCGTCGAAGAGAAAGCTTGACGGAACTCCGGTAAAAAGTCCGCTGGAAAGCGCTCTTCTAACAATTGCTTTTCCGCTTGGCATGGACCATGTCGTCGGTTCGGTTAAGCGCAAATACGAAAGACTACCCGAAGATTCGGAAGCGCTGCAAGTCGTTCGCGAATGCATGGAACTTGGCGGTTTCGCGTCTATTAAACGCGTACGTAAGTTTTATCGCTGATAGTGCAGGGCAGGTTTGCTTTCCTTGACGCCAGTAGGTAAGGTAGTATAATTCACTTGTTTTTTGAAGGCTGTGCGAGCGAGCCGCCTTTACAGCGGCCGGACTCGGCTGCGTAGGCGATCGGGTTCCAACTTGGGCGACAAGGTCTCTTTGGCACAGACAATGATAACTTGCGTACGATAACGCAAAAGGAGTTTCTTTAATGAGCGATTTATTGAGAGTTGCGACGTTGGGCGGCGACTGCACCGGTCCGGAAGTGGTCGCGGAAGGCGTTAAAGTACTGAAGGAAGTCGCGAAGCTCGAAAATATCAAGCTCGAACTCGTTGATTTTGATATCAGCGCGACCCGTTATCTCAAAAATGGCGGAGTTGTTATTACTGACGAAGAAATTGCGGAACTGGGCAAATTCAGCTCGATTCTGTTTGGCGCTGTCGGACATCCTGACGTTAAACCGGGAATTCTCGAAAAAGGACTGCTCCTCAGATTGCGTTTTGTCTTTGACCAGTACATCAATCTCCGACCTGTTAAGTTGTTCCCGGGCGTTGAGACTCCGCTGAAGAATAAGGGGCCTGAGGATCTTGATTTTGTCGTCGTTCGCGAGAATACGGAAGATATGTACGTTGGCGTTGGCGGTTATCTCAAAAAGGGAACGCCGGACGAGGTAGCGACGCAGACGGCTATCTATACGCGCAAAGGTTGCGAGCGCTGCATTCGCTGGGCGTTTGAACTTGCCCGTAAGCGCAATAACCCCAAGGGGAAGAAGGTAACGCTAGTCGCGAAGACGAACGTTTTGACGTACGGACATGACCTCTGGATGCGCACTTTCCAAGAAGTCGGAGCCGATTATCCCGACGTTCAAAAAGACTACAATCATGTCGACGCGTGCTGCATGTGGCTGGTTAAGAGCCCCGAGTATTACGACGTCATTGTCACAACGAATATGTTTGGCGATATCATCACAGACCTTGCGGGCGTACTGCAAGGCGGCATGGGCGTGGCGGCTGGCGGGAATATCAATCCCGATAAGGGCGGCACGAGCATGTTTGAGCCGATGGGCGGAAGCGCGCCGAAGTATGCGGGCATGAATATTATCAATCCGATCGCAACGATCAACGCCGTTTCCATGCTTCTCGACCACGAGGGGTATTCTGCCGCGTCTAAGCGCGTTATGAAGGCGATTCAGTTTGTTACCGGAACGAAGATGAAGAGTCAAGTCGCGGGCAAGATGGGGTATACGACCTCTGAGATCGGAGATTTGATTTGTGAGAATCTTTGATTAGTCCTTTTCCGACGTTTGTCGCCGTACTTTTTGTTCGAATCTCGTTCAGGCGAAACTCAATCGCTCTGAACGAGATTTTTTCATGCGCTTGCCGCAGTTCATTTTTTCTTGTCTGGAGCAACTTGATAATGAGCGAGCAACTATTGCCGAAGGGAAAGAATTCTATTTTTGGATCCTGCGTGGAAGTGACAAAGAGTCATCTGGACGTGTGGAATCATACGAACAACGTATGTTACGTTCAATGGATGCAAGACGTCGCCGTCGGTCATTCCGCCGCGCTTGGTTGGGATTCGGAACGTTATTTGAAAGCAGGAGCTATTTGGGTTGTACGCAGCCATGCGATTGACTACCGCCATTCAACGTATGAAGGAGATAAAATTTTAGTACAAACTTGGGTAGACGAGATGAAGCGCGCGAGCTGCATTAGACGCTACCGTTTTCTTCTTTTGCCAAGAGACTGCGATTTAAACGAGATCGAATCTAAATACCGTTGGTCCTCTTTCGAAACGTTTGACGCGTCTAATATGGCGGTGATCGCAACGGCTTCGACCCATTGGGCGTTTGTTTCAACTGAGACTTTTCACCCCGTGAAGGTCTTTCCCGAATTGAGCGGTTTATTTGAAAACGCGCAATAAAGCAAAGACTAAGCGCCAGAGTTTTCTTGAAATCAGATTCGTGTTATATTACAATATCTCTTGCCCTTGGGCGTTAGCTTCTGACGCCGGAGCAACGTGAGCTTTGGGATCGGTATTTTGTCGGGCAGAGCGCGCGTTAAGACATGAAACGTCGTCAAAAGACGTGAAAACCGTTTTGGAGACAGTAGGGTATACTTATGGAAACGACTCATGTAATCGTAGATTGCGAAAAAAACGTCTATTTGGATTCGCTCGATATTCAGGACGTTTACCGTTCGTCAAACGGACCGATTCCTTTTCGCGTGACGAAGCGTCGGCTTCACGGAGGGGTTCAGGACGGATTAGACGTCGTAGAAATCGATACCGGTCGGTTGAATTTCGTCGTACTTCTTTCGCGTGGAATGAATGTTCTAAAAGCGCGGTCTGGCGACGTTGATTTAAAGTGGGATTCTCCGGTAAACGGACCGGTTCATCCGAAATTCGTCCCCCTCTTTGCTCCCGGCGGCTGCGGCTGGCTCGAAGGTTTTTGCGAATGGGTTGCTCGTTGCGGATTGGAGAGTAACGGCGCGCCTGAGTTTGACGCAAACGGCGTTTTGAAGTATCCGCTTCACGGTCGCCTGTCAAATCTTCCCGCGCGCCGCGTCGAAGCGTCTGTCGATCCGGAAACGGGCGAGATTCGTTTGACCGGAGAGGTTATGGAAACGAGCGTTTTCGGAAGGAAGTTCCTTTTCAAAACAACGTACACGGTTCAAGCGGGTTCTGCTAAATTAAAGGTTGAGGATTCAGTAACGAATCTTCTTCACGTCGCCGACGAATTTGAGTTGCTTTATCACATCAATACGGGCTATCCTCTTGTATCTCCCGGCGCGCGTTTTGTCGCGGCGTTCCAGAAAATGTGTCCGCGCGACGGCAACGCTGTTTTGGAACTTTCTGATTGGAACGTCTTTACCGAACCAGTCCCGGGGAAAGCGGAAACATGCTATTTCTTTGATCTTGCCGCCGACGACAAGGGTAAGACAGGCGTCGCTTTGATTCGCGCCGACGGTCAGCGCGGCGTTTCGCTGACGTTCAATAAAAACGATTTTCCGTATTTTATTCTTTGGAAGACTCAGCGCCCGAACGGGGATATTTACGTTTCAGGAATGGAACCCGCCGTCAATTTCCCCAATACGCGTTCGTTTGAAAAGAAAAACGGCCGTTTGGTTCCGATTGCCCCGAAAGAGACAAAGACTTTTTGTTTTGAGTTCAACGTATTGAGTTCGGAACAGGAAGTCGACGGATTTGTTAAAGGAGTGGAGTCTTTGCAAAGTTCCGCGACGGGCGAGGTTATTCCGAGCCCTGTTCCTGAATGGTGCGAGTGATAAAGGGCGACGCGTCGGCGACGTTCCCGTAAAACTCGCCGGAGGACAGCGACTCAGCGCTAATAAAAAACCTACCTGATATGTGTTTTCAGGTAGGTTTTTTTTGAACTATTTGTTTGCAGAGGAAAAGTTTTTTATAGCGGATTGAGACGGTTAGTTCCCAGGAAAATTGACGATAGGTTCCTTCTCGCAAAGCTCATTTGCTGTGTTTGCGTCGATAATAAGATGCGTCCACGCCCTCATGGAGGGTTCTCGAAGCAAAGGCCGAAGCGCGCCAGCCTTTGATTTATGGCATTGGCCGCAGGGACCGCCAGTCAAAACCACATATTTATTAGGCTTTTGAGCAAAACGAACAAGCTCAGATAAGGTGAAAAGAGCGACGGGCGTAACCGATTCAGGACCGATCGCTTCCTTTTCGGAATAGGGTTGGAAGAGGATATCTCCGACCCAACCTTTATCTTTAAGCTCTTGAATCACGTCTTTCTTGAGCATTTTGGAGTTGCGCAGGTAGTCGAAGAATCGTTTCAAAAGTCCGTGATTGTCGTCCGCAGAAGCAAGCGACGTTACCAAGACGTCTATTTCGTCCCGCTTTTTATAACTGTCCAAGAAGGACGGATTAGATATGAGGGGGGTAAGAGACGTTCCATTCACAATGGGCGTCGAAAACAGACCGACAACTTTAACGTCAAGAGACTGCTTAGTAAAGTTAGCAAAGTAGGTCGAAGTGTCTTTTTGCGGTTCTTCCAAATAGTACCCGCCCGGCGAGATAGCGTGCAGGGTCAATTTCGGCAGTTCGCTCGAGGAACGGGACGCGAGGCGTTCGGAGACCATTTCGGCGACGTACCCCGCTCCAATGCCTAGATGCACGCGTACCGCTGTCGGATCCTTTCCATCGTGAATCGCCTGACTTTTCTTCATACTGTCGACACGGTCAATCAGTTCAATGATCTTGTCGGCAGCCGTTAAGCTAACGTTGCTCGTCGTAGTATTGCCGCTAACGTTGGTTATAATGACGTCGCCGTTCGTTTGGTCGATATGGCGCTGCAAATCGTACCGTTTGATAAGCGCGTCGTGCAATTCTTTTTTTACCGGGGGATTCAACAACAAGAAACCGCGTCTAGTGGCTTCCCAAAGGATCGGATAGATCTTTTCTCTGGTAATGTCGTTTCGGTGATAGACTTCCTTAATCCAGTCGCTAACGATGGTAGTGGGCCCACGCTTTTTTCCTTGGCGCTGTTTAGCAGGAGCGTCGGTTGTATCGATAGATTGTCCCAGTTCAGTAAAATAACGCTCGCTAACGAGAAAAATGAATTCGTCGGTTTCGTCAGAAAGTCTCGTTCGCGTCGTTTTTTGGCTCTTTTTGGAATCCTTAGAGACCTTAGCGTTTTTGTTAGAAGAAGATTTAGCCATAATACGCCTTTCTTTGTTAAGAGTTGAGATCGGAATCTCTCCGTTTGTCATTTGACATTACGGAATCCAATGTCGTCTTTACACACAATAGTATAGACACGGGAATTGGCTCGTCAACAAACGTCTGTTGCTGAAACCCAATTCTCGCCGACAAATATTCCCTAATATGAGTTGAATCATAATAGGAATCAGGAGTGACGAGTATAAATAACGGAATCTTCTTTAAGTGGAGTTCTTCGATTGCCAGTCTAAAAAAGTAGGCGTCGAGCTTTTTCTGAACCTCTATTTCATCACGAATGCGCTCGCGAGTTCTCGCGTCTTTTTCGTAGTTTTCACATGGCACAAAGAAGCTTTCTCCATCATGAAGATCAGCAAGTGATTTTTGATGAGAGTTTTGTACGTCGATATCGTCGTCCTCATGGATATATTTCCCGTCGGGGTGTTTCAGGGTAAGAATGAGGTCGTAATCCCGTCTTTCAAGAGCTTGCAGAGCGCGTCGCGTTGAATCGACGACGTCTACGATGCAGCCCAGCGTTTCCAATTGGTCAATACTCATTAAAGGTACTGGCGAAACGACCAAAACGCGTCGTTTAAACAGAAATCTAATCGCACGTTCGATTGCGTTTTGAGCTTCCGAAGGCAGTTTGGCCCATTTTGTTTTCCACTCGTCCGGATAGATTCTCGGGACGTTCATTTCCAATCCGTCTCTATTTTCGGAATCCGGCGCAGAGAATATGAAAATGAGGTCTGATATCTGGCTTCTCAAATATTGGACTTTGTCGTCGAGAGAAACGGCGTCTTTTTTCATTTCCTCTGTAACCTCGTCTGAACGGGCGCAGTCGTAAGAGAGATTGAGAGTCAACGAGTTAATATCAGAAACTACCTGAGCAAGCTTTTCCCTGATTTCCCGGCTATATTTTCCGTGAAGTCTTCTCCTGTTTTTCGAAATGGACAGATGCAAGTGAATTGCCGTCGCCAAATGCCCCGCATACAGAAGTAAAAAAGTTTCGTCCTGTTTGGAGAACGCGTGGGGAGTTTGACTTTCAACGTTGCACGTTCCAACGAGTTTTTTACCGAAAATAAGCGGAACGGTAATAGAAGAGCGCGAATCGATAGCGCCTTCGATGTAATGTCCGTCGTTTTTAACGTCGTCGCAAATGTACGGTTCACCTGAATCCGCGACATAGCCCGTAATGCCGTTGTCGTACGATTTGACAAATAATTCTTTCTGAGCGGCCGACGGTCTGAGTCCAAAATTAAGGAACGGAGTAAGTCTTTTTTTCGGGCCCGGTTCGAGAATACGTATTTCAACAACGTCGAACAGCAGGATGTCGCGCATGTGCCGTTCGATTAATCTCTTTAGTTTTTCAATTCTCTCTTCTTCTTTCATGCCCAAGGCGCCGTCGGTAAATTCAGTGAGTTCCGCGCCGGCAGATTTCAATGTTTCCAAGCGTTTGGCAGTACGCGACGACTCAGAAATGTCGCTAATTTCCGCGATATAAAAGACGGAGTCTTTTTCAAAAATCGGAGTTACGCACAGCGAATAAAAATCGTCGCAAGAAGAGAGACTCGGTTCAAAGCCAGCGAGCGATTCTTTTTGGGGATCGTCGGGATCAAAAGTTGCAAAGACGGTACGCGCAGTACGTTTTTCAGCGGTTGCGTAGTAAAAAGGGGCGTAATCGCCTTCGAAAAAGTAATTGAGTCCGAGCGTAGTATAGAAATCGAATCCGATCAGGTCAGCCGGAGAATTGGAACTTACGCCGACATTTTTAGCAAACCAATTGGCAAACGGCTGGCTGCACGCGAGAATCCTATGATCAGCGCCAACCATGACTACGCCAACGTTCAATTGGTCAAATATTTTAGAGGTTAAACTTTTGCCCGCCATTACGACTCCTCATAATTCAACAACAACGACGGTCCAAGATAAATCGGACAAACTAAAAAAGCGCCTTTTTTCTTAGGCAACTAAAAATGACATTTCTATTTCGTTGTTTCTATTCTATAACAACTTCAATAAGAATCAATTTATTTTGAAAAAATTTTTACCACAATTCTGAATTCTTTTTTCATGGATAAACCTATTCTGCGCCTCTTGGGCGTAAAAATATCGATTGTTATAAGACGGAGTTTAGAACAATTTAGAATTAATAATAGGCTCTTTGTCGCGACTATAGAAAGCGCCCGTGTTTTTATCTCAGGTTGAAAACCCCGTGTTTAGAAATTGGCGGCCGTTTTTACGGATATACAGAGTTCGCGATCGCAAAGATGCGAACAGTCCTGCATAACGCCGGCGAAGCGAAATGCAGAACTGTTCTATTAAAGCGTCATTCTTCTTCGTCTTCTTCCGAGTGTTCGATCATCGGATAGTAGAGATCAAAGTCAAAAGCCGGACTGTTGTCGCCGTCGTGACACTGGTAACAAACCTTTTTGACGCCGTCGCCAAGACGCATGGCGGAGCGAATGCGTTCCTGAACAGCTTCGTTGTCTCCCAACTCGGCCGTCATGTGCTTTTCACCGGGTCCGTGACAACTTTCGCACCCGACGTTGATTAACTCGGGAGTCTGTTTTTCAGACGCATAACCGTCGACGTATGGGAAGTGCTGAAGACCGTCCCATCCGACCACGTGACAGCTAATACATTCCGGGTCGAAATCGCGCGGGGGATTGGCCGTTTCTTTAAGCGATTTCCAAGCGGTCGCATGCCGCGATTTTGCCCAAACGCGGTAGGCTTCTTCGTGGCATGAACGACACTTTTTCGAACCGACATATTTGCCGAGCGCTTCCCGTTGCGGAGAGGGCGCAGGGTTGACGCCAAGCCCTTCACGAAATCCTTTTGTTGTAATCAGATTTTTCAAAATCGTCTGATAGTCTTTCATGAGCAGAGTGACGTCCGGCGAAGACTCGTAACGTGAGTCCAACGCAACGCGCTGATAGCGAGTTGTTCCGTCGCCGTAGAGCCCGAGCACGACCGCGTATTTGCCTTTTTCTCCGACTTCAATAATCGATTGATCTCCTCCGTCGATAGTTTTCAGTTCTGCCGGCGGTTCGCTGGGCGTATCGGAGGTCACAACATAATCGAAGATCGGGAATTTTTTAGCAAGTTGAACGGATTCCTGTTCCGTACCGTGAACAATGAGAACCCATTTGTCGCAATTCTCGGCTTTCATCTTGGGCGCAAGTTCCAGAAGTTTCTTTTCCGGGGCGGCGTAAAGGAAATTCTCGTCGCGGCGAGCGATCGAATCGTCGTTGAAAACGACCGAAGCTACGCCAATGCGTTTGCCGCCGCGTTCAATGACTTTGTAGGGCAGGGTGTAGGTTGGATGAAATCCGTAGACCCCGATATTGGCCGACGTATATAAACTTTGGTTGGTCGAGGAAGTCGGCGCGGTGAACGTCAGAAGGAAATACGCGGGGAAACGCAGTTCTCCTTTGCCAATACCGATAGCGTCGTATTCCATCAGGTTAAACGCGTTCATCGCCATATCGAACTTGAGTTCTTCCTGAACGCCAAAACCAACCGTTATTTGCCCCGAATCAATGGTAGCGACGTCCCAGCCTTTTTCATTGCGCAATTCATTGAGGAACGTATGCCGTCGGCTCAATCCGCCCTTCATCCTTTCCATCCCGGCGCAACCGCACGGCTCTATATAACCGTTAGTCATACCGGTAAAGACGAGAGCGAGATCCGGCTTTTCCCAATCGACGAAATAATGCCCGTTTTCCTTGTAGACGTCGTAAGGTTCTTTGACGGATGGGGCGTCTTCCGACTCCGCGACGGGCAGAACCTGAGATTCGTCTTCCGCCTTTTCCGAACTTTCTTCTGCGTCAACGCCGTTTTTCTGTTCGGTCTCCTCCGAGACGGAAGAATCTTCTTCCACAGGATCGGACAACGCGGGTTCGGCTTCCGAGGTTGCCGTCGCATCGGTTTTCTCAGAAGTATTTGTCGTTGTGAAGCGTGGCGCGACAAATTTAGGCGCTGGCGCCGAATCATCCTGAGCAGCCGTCGACGCTGCAAGCGTAAGAGCTAAAAGCGCGAGTACGGCGAACGAAACGTATGAAACGCGATTCAAGTAGGTATTAGGCCGAAACATTGGTAATCCCACAATGATAATGATTTTATTCAACTTTTGTGAAACGAAACGTTTGCCGTAAACAACCGGGTTTTCAGTCTTTATTGAAAAAACTTCAAACAGGCCGTCTATGCGCCGCCTTGTCGTAAGGCGCGATTCCACCCGAATGGAAGGCCGTTTCTTCGGTCTTTCAACGAAAAGAATCCGACAAACAATTCGGCGCGATTATAACAAATATTTCGATTTCGTGAAATACGGTTTTCCTATTGTAACGATTTTAATGTTTTTTCACTCAGCGTTACCAAGTCGTCTCACTTAGCGCAACAAAGCGAATTCTCTGACGTTCTTTCCGAATCCTTACCTTCGAGCGTTTTAACCGCGGCCTGCGAACGCTCTGTTTACTATTTAAAAACGCCGACAATTTTTCTTCCGCACTTTCCGCAAATCCATTCTGTTTCAGATTTTTCTGTAAGCGCCGCCATTATTTTAGTTTCGTATCTGCGTGAGCGTTCGATCAGAGTCTCGCCGCAGTTCGGGCAAAAGGTCGATTGAGACGCTTCGTCCTGAATATTGCCGCCATAAGCGTATTCAAGCCCCGTCTTCTTCGCGATTTCAACCGCTCGAATTACCGTCTGCGCGGGGGTCGGAGGGAGATTGAGTAAGCGATAGGTAGGGAAAAACGCCGAAAAATGGATCGGCGTATGCGGCCCTAGCGTATTGACAATCCATTCGCACATTCTTTGGATTTCGTTGGGCGAATCGTTGAGCGTGGGAATGAGGAGATTAGTTACCTCGAGCCATACGTTTGTTTGCTTGGCTATGAACTCAAGTGTTTCTTGCACATCCTCGAGAGAGCCGTTCGTGTAGTTTTTGTAGAACCCTGACGTGAAGGCCTTTAAATCGACATTTGCCGCGTCCACTGTTCCATAGAGTTCTTTTCGCGCTTCTCCTGAAATCATTCCGTTCGTAACGACCGCCGTTTTGATTCCCGATTCTCTGCAAAGTCTGGCTACATGCACGACATACTCGCACCAAACGGTCGGCTCATTCTATGTAAACGCGACGTTTGGACAACGGTTTTCGATTGCGATCTGTACGACTTTTTCAGGCGCTAAGACGCGGTTTAGGCTTTCGTTTACCGAGAACGGTCTTGAAATTTGCCAGTTTTGGCAAAATTTACACGACAAATTGCAGCCCTGAGTTCCGAGCGAGAGGATTGGCGAACCCGGCAGAAAGTGAAAAAGAGGTTTCTTTTCGATAGGATCGATCGCTAACGACGTCGGCCGTCCGTAGAAACGTGAATAGAGTCGTCCTCCGCGATTTATTCTTGCCGAGCAGAAGCCGACGCGACCTTCGGATATTTTGCAGCGTTTAGGGCAAAGCTGACATACGACCGTTTGAGCGCCTTCAGCCGACGTATGAACCTGCTTTCGTCCGGAGCCTGCGCCGGCAGGATTAAAAAAATATTCGCCGACGCTTGTTTTTTCGGGAAAGAATGCGTATTCATTCCGACCGTTTGGTTGCTCTTCATTTTTAATTTCGTTAGGAGTTCTGTCGGCGTTTTCCGAATACGGCGCGTACCAGCAAGCTTCGACGCGTTCGTCAACTATCTCTTGGAGCGACGGAACGGGGCATTCGTGTTGCGTCGAGTTATTTTTATCGGTCATTTGAACGACCTTGCTATGTTGAAAATATGGACGTTATTCAACGAAATTGAGGGGCGCGCATTAAACAGAAACGACGGCAACGATAAACGGAAAACGTTTATCGTTTGTCGTCGTTGTTCTATTGGAACGTTGCGTCGGAGGGGCGTCGCTTCATTAGGAAGTCTTAGGAAACTCTAACTAGCGTTCTGTATTGGCGTAGATCTCCTTGGCTTTGTCGCTGAGTAGAAAAGTCTCGCCCGCCGACGCCTTTTTCTTTTCTTTTGACGAACGTCCTGTTCTCGCGACGTATTCGGAGAGATCCGATTGCTTTTTTCGTTCCGATTCAAATACGGTTTCTTTCTCGCCGTCCTCTACTTCTTCGTCCTCTTCGAAATCAGCCGCGTCGTCATTCCTCTTAAGCTTGCTTTTAAATGTCGAGCAACCGGCGACGGCGCAGAATGCGACTGACGCTATAGCGAAACAGAAAGCTCTGCGCGATTCAGTTCGAGAACGGTAAGTGTCTCTTTTCATGTTTATCCCCGTTGACGTTGAGTTCCAATACGAGTTCGCGCCGTCCCTGTTCCAGACATACACGTCTCTTTTATCGGTTTCGGCAAATATTTTCGCTATTATTAGAAAAAAACTTTTTTTTGTTGTTTTTTATCCATCTTTTGTATCTTTTTTGTCTTTTTGTATTTTGAATAAGAGTCGTTAGTCGCCTAAACGGTTCGGCAAGGAAGGGAATATTGCGGAAGTTCATTGTTCACAATAAAGAACGAAAGATAACGCAGGACTTGCCTATATTGCTATTTTAGTCGAATATGGTATTTTAGTGAAAGCGAGGTTACAACATCTTACGCGTTTTAGACGCGCCGTTTTTGAGCGGCTCGTTTATTGCGCGTTACGGGGCGCAAAGGCCTTACTCAACTGGACGTCGGATATGAACGATCAAAACAAATTTCAGGAAACTAAGTTGTCTATCGAGGGACAAAAATCGGTTCTCGTTAGACTCGCGCGCGTGATCGGGCATTTACAGTCAATTAAAAGAATGACAGAAGAAGAACGGGATATCGAGGCGTTGCTGATCCAAGTTTCGGCGGTGAAGTCCGCAATGAACGGCGTTCGCCGCGTTCTTATGGAAGAACTCTTGAAACGCCGTCAGGAGCGTGTTGACGGGGAGATAGATTTTGACGAAGTATTAACCCTTGTCGAACGGTATATGAAATAGTTTTGACTTCCGACATTAGCGGACCAAGCGCCTGTTTCCCAGTTGTGTTAATGATCGATGTTTTCATCACGAATTAAGAATTTTTTATCCGACTTAAAAGTTCTCTACTGCATGGCCGCGCGTCCTATTCGCGGCGAAACGGACGCGGAGCGCTTAGAGGCGTTTTACGTCAATCAGGCCGACTCGTACGATCGATTTCGAAAGAAGCTGTTGACAGGCCGAGACGACTTAATGCGTTCTGTTGAACCCCACGAAGGCGAAGTGTGGGTTGATATGGGGTGCGGGACTGGCGCTAATATAGAGTTTCTCGGCGATAAGATTCATTGTTTAAAGAAACTCTACTTACTCGACATGACCGAATCGATGTTGAAGGTCGCAAGGAAACGTATCGAAGAGTTTCATTGGGACAACGTTGAAGTGCAGCGCGTCGACGCGACGACGTGGCGACCCGAAGGCGAGCAAGTTGATGTAATTCTCTTTTCGTATTCTCTAACGATGATTCCCGATTGGTTTGCAGCTATCGATCGCGCGTACGAGGCGTTAAAGCCGGGCGGAAGGATAGGCGTAGTCGATTTCTATATCGCCCGAAAGTTTCCCGGAAAAAAGAGAATGCGTCAGAGTTTTTCCACACGTTGGTTTTGGCCGATTTGGTTCTCTTTGGATAATCTTTATCTTTCAAGCGATATTTTACCTTATTTGACGCGTAAATTTGAAGAGGTTTCTCTTCTTGAACGCGCCGATCGTATGCCATATTGCCCTATTTTTTGGAAGAAGATGCCGCGTTTTGTGTTTGTCGGTAAAAAAACGACAGGCTTATGAAGGCGGCGTCACACGTTCTACCCTCAGTACCGTCAGGAGATTGACAATGAAGAATTGGCTTGGGATTGTTTCCGCGTTCCTGTTTTTTGCAATTGGCCTCCCAGAGATACAGACGTTCGCTCAGGACGCGGCTCCTTCGAAAAAGATCGCCGTCGCCTACCGAGCCGCGATTTTTCGCGATTCCGGAGCGAGCGATACTTGCGCGCTGGCGTCTCTGCAAATTTTGAACAACACGGCGGGTTTTGAAGCCAAGTATGTTTCGGCACAGGAAATCAGAGACGGTATTCTCAAAGATTTCGACGTCGTTCTTTTTCCAGGCGGAAGCGGGAGCGGCGAATCGAAAGCGTTGGGAGACGAAGGTTGGGTTGAACTTCGCAAGTTTCTCAACGACGGGGGCGGGTATATCGGAACGTGCGCAGGCGCTTATATGGCGCTCGTCAATCTTTCCCGCGACGCGGGGCGTCTAATTGACGCAGAACTTCAAGAGGGCGAATGGGAACGCGGCGAGGCTATTCTCGATATCGAATTGACCGACGAAGGACGGGAAGTTTTAGGCGATATCAAGGGAATGATTCAGATCGATTATCAAAACGGTCCCGTTGTTCATCCGGCGAATTATAAAGATCTTAAACCGTATTCCGTTCTGGCGTATTTCCGTACGGAAGTCGCTCAAAACGACGCTCCTAAAGGAGTTCAAGTGAATTCGCCCGCGATTGCCTACGGCGCTTACGGAAAAGGACGTGTTATTATCTGCAGTCCCCATCCGGAACTTACGCCCAATTTGAATAATTTCGTTCCTAGGTTGGTTAAATTTGCCGCGCAGAAGTAGCGTTTTTGCGGCGTTTGTCTACGGGAACAAAAAGGGGAGGAACGCGTTTGATTTGCGTTTCTCCCCTCTTTTATTCGCGTTCGAATTATGCGAGTCCCGGTTATTTAGCAATCATGCGCCAACAGCGATGAATTCGTTTATTTCTAAAATCTTCCGGAACCGTTCGATGAGATATTTCATGAAAATCGTATAAATCGGCAAGCGCTTCTTCGTCGAGTTTAAACTTTCTGAAATTGTTTGAGAAATAGACGATTCCTCCCACTTTCATTCGCGTCGCTAGCAGCCGCAAGAGCTCGACGTGTCTTTGCTGCACGTCCCAGTCGGAGTCTGTCGAC